>NZ_JBBNLO010000058.1:0-2376 GCF_040092405.1 Collinsella sp. CLA-ER-H2 | reverse complement strand
TGTTAGCGCCGGGCGATTTTAGCCGCTAATAGTCAAACTATTTTGACCAATCCCGGTCACCGAATAATGGCCACCGTGCCTCCCCGCCGCCACTACGCTGGTGGTGCCAACACGCCGGCGTTAGGAGGACCATTGAGGTGAACGAGAGACACGATGACCTACAGGAGATTATAGACGCGGCGCTCCGGGAGATGGCCGCGGAGGAGGGCGACGGGTTCGACCCGCAGGCATGCAACCTCGCTGAGTTCTGCAGGAGGACGGGGCTCACCCGCTCCCGCGCGAGGACGGTCAGGGCCCACGGGTTCAGGGCCCTGCCCCACGGGAACAGCGGGAGGAGGGCCGCGCCGGGCGTGCTCGCCGGCCACACCGGCCTGGTGGACGACCTCCTGCGGAAGGGCGTCACCAACTCGCAGGTGATATTCGAGCGGCTGCTCGGCCAGGGCTACGCCGGCGGCCTCACCACGGTGAAGACCTATATCGCCGCGCACCGGGACCTCGTGCCCGCGAAGAGGCGGCAGGCGGCCCCGCAGGGCTGCCGCGGCCAGCGCTTCAGGACGGCGCCCGGAGAGGCCTACCAGATGGACTGGGGCTTCGTCGCGGTCGAGCGCCCCGGCGGCGAGCGGGCGCGGATCGCCTGCTTCGCCATGGTCTGCCACCATTGCGGGGGCGCCCACGTCGAGTTCTTCCCGAACGCGCGCCAGGAGAACCTCCTCATCGGGATGCTGCACGCGTTCTCGGCGCTGGGCGTGCCCGCGACCGTGCTCACCGACAACATGAAGAGCGTGGTCGTCCGCCGCGATGCCGACGGCCGGCCCGTCTGGCAGGCCGACTACGCCGAGTTCATGGGCGTCGTCGGCTTCCGCACCAGGCTGTGCAGGCCGCGCCACCCCTATACGAAGGGCAAGGTGGAGAGGCTCGTCCGCTTCGTGAAGGGGAACTTCCTCGCGGGAAGGTCCTTTACCGACCTTGACGCCCTCAACCGGGAGGCCGCCCTCTGGTGCGCCGAGCAGGGAGGCCGCTGGCGGCGCGCGGCGGCATGCGTCCCGATGCGCGAGCACGAGGCGGCGTGCTCGGCGAACACCAGGCCGCTCGAGGTCACGGCCGAGGTCGAGCGGTACCTGTGCCCGCGCCGGAAGATCTCCTTCGACGGCTTCGTGAGCTTCGAGGGGCACCGCTACGGCGTGCCCTACTGGTACGTCCGCCGCGAGTGCAGGGTGAGCCGGGAGGGGCGCGTGGTGCACATATACAGCGACGACCTCTCCCGCGAGCTCGTCGCCCACGCCGTCGGCACCGGCGCCGACAGCTGGTGCGAGGGGCAGTGGGAGACATCGCCGGCGCAGCCCGAGGAGCTGCCGACCCAGCCGGTGGGGACCGTGGTCGAGCAAATCGCCCCGCCCCGGGCGAAACCCGGTTTCGAGAGGTTCGACTTCGGGAGGGCCGAATGATGGCGGGCGCGGGGGCGAGCCCCTACGAGCTCGCGAGCGACGCCGCGTCGAGGCTCGGGATCGCCGTCGGGGCGGAGGAGCTCGCGACCCTCGCCTCGGACCTCGACCTCGGCGACGGGGAGATGGCCGCCGTGGCAGCCACCTTCTCCTACCTTGCGGAGAGGAGGAGGCTCGCCTCCATCGAGACGCTGCTGAGGCTGAGCAGGCTGCCCAGGCGCGAGCCCAAGACCTTCGAGGGCTTCGACTTCTCCAGGATCCAGGGCCGGGACGCGGCCGCGCTGGGCAAGCTCCCGTCGCTGGCCGACCTCTACGCGCACCGCAACGTCGCCTTCGTCGGGCCCGGCGGCATAGGGAAGACGCACCTCGCGCAGGCCTACGGGCGCGAGTGCTGCATGCGGGGGCTCAAGACCTACTACATAAAGGCGACCGAGCTCAGGGACAGGTTCCAGAAGGCCGTCCAGCGGGGAAACACCTCGCGGGTCGTCTCCTCGCTCGTCAAGCCGTCGTGCCTCATCGTTGACGAGGTGGGGAGATGCGTCTACGACAGGCCGTGCACCGACCTGTTCTTCGATGTCGTCGACAGGCGCTACGAGAAGGAGGGGCCGAACGCGATGGTCCTCACGAGCAACATCGCCCCGAGCGGGTGGGATGAGTTCTTCACGGGCGACGACACGCTCCTCTGCGCCCTCGACAGGCTGTTCGACAAGGCGTCGGTGTTCGTGATGCGGGGCCCGAGCTACCGCGGCAGGGAGCTCGACACCTACTCGGTGGAGGCCGTCCCCCAGGCGGTGAAGGTGAGGGGGATCCAGCCCGAGGGGATGTAGGAATGCGATAGGAAAGTCATAGATGCGGGCGTGTTGGCTAAAATGGGTCGGCCGGGATTGGTCAATCTCGGCCGACTATATTTTGCTAAAATAATCCGACGCTAACA
>NZ_JBBNLO010000057.1:0-3873 GCF_040092405.1 Collinsella sp. CLA-ER-H2 | reverse complement strand
TCGCCATATTCTTCTTGAGGGTGATGACCAGATCCTCGGCGTTCATACCTGCTCCAATGCCGTGGTTGCTGGTTTCATTATACCACGGTGGCATCACCTATATGTCAATTCTGGTCTAACAGAGCCATGGGAAAAGCTTCGGGTGAACGGGGCCTCCTTCGTTAACTCGCTACAGGGTTACTGGGCTGAATTCATTTTTTTGACTACCGTTCGACGGTGTTGATGGCTCCCTTGTTGGGGCTTTCTTTTTATCTCGCTACAATGGGCTTCAAGAGTTCTAATGACTTGGAGTTTGGTATGGCTGTTATTAATGTGCTGCCTTCGGATGGGAAGGTTATTGACGAGGGTCCTGTTGGTTGCTCTGTTGATGTTTGCTGTGATGACTTTCGTCATCTCGATATTGGACTGCCGCCCGAGATTCTTCGACTCAAGGATGCCGGCTATTTGACGCAGGCTGTTGCGGCTTGTGATCGCCTTTTGGAGCAGAACCCCGAGCCTTCGCTGGCTGCTTGTGTTCGTGCCGAGCGGTATCGCATGCTTGAGACGCCGCTTCATTTTTCGGTGTCGCGCGATCGAGCTATTGCGATGATTCGCGAGGAGTGGCCTGAGTTTACCGAGGAGCAGTTTGACGATCTGATTGACCGTAAGCGTATTGACTGGCGCTTTATCGACGGCGAGCTGTTCGTTCTCGACAACTTCCTCGATTCGCTTCGCGTATATCCCAAAGAGGTCCCCGGCATGCGTTCCGATCCTACGGACGGAATTGCACTGCGCAACGAGATGCTCAAGGAGATGGAATCGCAAAACGGATTGGCTCGCGTCATTACGCTTAAAGCGTCTGTGTCTGTCCCCGGCGCTCTGGAGGGGGAGACCGTTTGCGCTTGGCTTCCCGTCGCGGCTGCCTGCCGTCAGCAGTCTCGGGTCGAGATTCTCGACATGACGCCGGAGGGTGCCATTGCTCCCGCGAACGCTTCGGCGCGTACCGCCTCGTGGTCTTCTTCGAGTGAATGCTCATTCTCGGTGACCTATCGTTATCACATCGATGCTGCTTATTGTGATGTCTACGGTGGCACACTTCCGGTTCATCCGCGTATGGACGCGCCTCTGCCCGAGGATATTTCCGAGGACCGTCCGCACATTGCATTTACGCCGTACCTGCAGCAGCTGACGGCCAGTGTTGTTGGCGGACTCGAGGATCCGCTCGATCGCGCCCGTGCTATCTATGATTATCTGACGCAGTATGTCGACTATCGCTATCAACCGCCGTACTTGCTTTTGGGATCTATTGCCGATGACTGTGCGCATTCGCTCCGCGGCGATTGCGGCGTTATGGCGCTCACGTTTATCACCATGTGCCGCATCGCGGGGGTGCCTGCTCGTTGGCAGAGCGGCCTGTATGTTGCTCCCGATTCGGTGGGGCCGCACGATTGGGCTGAGTTCTATACGCCACAGACCGGTTGGCTTAACGCCGACATATCGTTTGGTTCCTCGGCGCGCAGGATGGGGGAGGAGTGGCGTCGCCAGCACTACTTTGGCAACCTCGACCCGTGGCGTATGGTGGCCAACAATCGATTCCAGGCTGAATTTGTGCCTGCTTTCGATGGCATGCGCGAGGATCCCTATGACAACCAGATGGGCGAGGCCTCGGTTGACGGACGTGGATGTCGTAAGCGGGAGATGTTGCGCAAGGTTGAGCTTATCGAAATGCTCGAAGTTCCATTTTCGGACTAATCAACAGAAAGCTGTGATAAACTAACTCACGCATTACGTGCCCGAGTGGCGGAATTGGCAGACGCAGTGGACTCAAAATCCACCGTTGGCAACAACGTGCGAGTTCGAGTCTCGCCTCGGGCACCATACATGCAAGTGAGCGTTCAAGGGGGTCAAGGCCCCCTATTTCGTGCCGAACTCGCGTGAGCGCGCGAAGCGTTAAGCAAACAGGCCTGTGGCCTGTTTGAAGCGGAGCGTGGCGAGGGCGCCATGCGCCCGAAGCCCGGGGCTTCGCGAAGCGAAGGCCCTTCGAGTCTCGCCTCGGGCACCATACATGCACCTGCGCTTCAAGGGGGGGGGTCAAGGCCCCTTTTTCGTGTACGTAATGTGATAGCGCGCGGTACGTGTTATTATTCGCAAGGCGTTGTTCCCACAATGCCCTAAAGAGGAACCCGAGGGTTCCCACCTTTTGGCGCCAATGAGCAGCTGACTGGTCATACAACTTAGATTCTCTTCCTCAAATCGAGGAAGTCTATGTGTACGACCTGGTTGCTGAGAAGCGCCGGGTTATTTTTTTATGAATGGAGGTAGGGAAAATAGCTAAGTCTGATGACACCCGCATCAACGACGAGATCACTGCATCTTCGTGCCGTTTGATTGGCGTCGATGGCTCTCAGCTCGGCCTGTTCGCCATCCGCGATGCCCAGCGCGTCGCCGACGATCAGGGTCTCGACCTGGTCGAGATCGCTCCCAACGCGGAGCCGCCGGTCTGCAAGGTCATGGACTACGGTAAGTTCAAGTACCAGCAGGCCATGAAGGCCAAGGCCGCTCGTAAGAACCAGTCTAAGGTCGAGGTCAAGGAAATGAAGTTCCGACCCAAGATCGACGTTGGCGACTACGAGACCAAGAAGGGCCACGTTCTGCGTTTCCTCAAGAAGGGCGCACGCGTTAAGATTACCATCATGTTCCGCGGCCGTGAGATGGCTCACCCGGAGCAGGGTCTTAACGTTCTCGAGCGTCTCGCCGAGGATCTCAAGCCTTACGCTACGGTCGAGTCCAAGCCTAAGATGGAAGGCCGTAACATGCTTATGCTGCTCGCCCCGATTAAGGGCGCCTTCGATGAGGATAAAGCGGCAAGCGATACCAAGTAACTAGTGTTCTGTAACCGATTAAGGAGTATTTCATGCCTAAGATGAAGTCCCACAGCGGCACCAAGAAGCGTTTCCGCAAGACTGGCACCGGCAAGCTTATGCGCGCCAAGGCTTTCAAGAGCCACATCCTGAGCAAGAAGTCCACCAAGCGTAAGCGTGGCTTCCGTCAGGAGACCGAGATTGCCGCTGCCGACCGCAAGGTCATCAAGTCGCGTCTCGCCTAAGTTCGCGTTCCCGTTTTTCGTTTTACCGTCTAGGAGTTGATAGAACATGGCACGTATTAAGCGCGCTGTTGCCGCCAAGAAGAAGCGCCGTACCGTTATGCACCGTGCGAAGGGTTACTACGGTGCCGCTTCGCGTACTTACAAGCATGCTAAAGAGCAGGTCCAGCACTCCCTGCAGTATCAGTATCGTGATCGCCGCAACAAGAAGCGCGAGATTCGTTCTCTCTGGATCACCCGTATCAACGCTGCTGCTCGCCTGAACGACATCTCTTACTCTCAGTTCATGCACGGCCTGAAGGTTGCCGGCATCGAGCTCGACCGCAAGGTCCTGGCTCAGATGGCTTACGAGGACATCGAGTCCTTCAACGAGCTGGCCACCATCGCCAAGAAGGCTCTCGAGGCCTAATAGATTCTCTTGAATCGCTAGGGGAGTGTCGCGTTGTGCGCGGCGCTCCCTCTTTTTATCTGAAGCGCTGGTTTATATTGCAAAAGCGCGAGTAGATAGACACTTACAGGTGACCGATCTTTATATATCTCTTAACCGAAGGGTCATCATCTGATACGTGCAGTATTTCTGCGCCCGCCTTTCTATGTCTTATATAGGAAGCGATATATTGTGTAGGACTTGTGAAGAGTGGAATTGACGTCCCACAGAGCTTCGCGGTCTGGCAATATATCTCCTTGCCGCGCGGCCCGGTGGAACCGGATCAGCCGCGGGGCGTGCACCTTGAGAACCGGATACTGCGAGGATGGACACTCACTTCAGTGTCGCATCCGGGCAGACATCG
>NZ_JBBNLO010000056.1:0-4061 GCF_040092405.1 Collinsella sp. CLA-ER-H2 | reverse complement strand
CAGCCCGAGGGGATGTAGGAATGCGATAGGAAAGTCATAGATGCGGGCGTGTTGGCTAAAATGGGTCGGCCGGGATTGGTCAATCTCGGCCGACTATATTTTGCTAAAATAATCCGACGCTAACAGCGCGCATCTTCTCAAAGCTGCCCAGGAACATCCAACTCTGCATGGTAACCATTGCGGCGTAGCCCTTATCCTCGACAAGGTTAAAACCGCGCTCGATAAAGCACGTGCAGAGGTCGCTCTTCACGTCGGGGTAGTTCTTCTTGACCCACTTGCTCATAAAGGGGTTAAAGCTGCTGCTTCCCATATACGGAGGATTCGCCACGACGCAGGTAAAACGACGGGACAGTTTCTCGCAGATGGCGGCAGCGCATTCGAGCTTAGTTTTGGTCGCAGAAGCAAAAAGATCGTCGGAACAGCTCACGGCGGCGGCCTTAAGCTCGTCAATCTCGTCCTCTGAAGGATTAAGAAGCGAGCCGATCTCGCCCAAATGGCTCAGTTCCTCGGCGAGCTTCTTGTTGCCCGGCAGCTCATCCTCCCCCAGCGGAATGCTCGTGAGCACGGTAACATCGGCGCGAACGCCACGCCTAAAGAAGCGACGGTCGTGCTCGCGAGCGCACATGGCAAGCGCCAGCTCGGCGATCTGAGCCGCACGGGGATCGATCTCCATGCCAGCGAGGTTTTTGGTCAGGATGAGCTCCGGGATCTCGCGCTCGCGGTAGCCGCGCTCCTCGTACATGGCAAAGAGCAGCTCAAACGCATAAACCAGGATATGGCCCGAGCCGCACGCTGGGTCGCAGAGCGAAATCTCCTCGGGACTCGAGATGCGGATGAAGTCCTCGTGCTCAGCATCGGGCTCGATGTAATACTCCATGCGCTCGCGTAACGAACTCCCCGGATTGTTGAGCATCCACAGACGGCCGAGCGAGTTCTCGACCATATAGCGTACGATCCACTCGGGGGTGAAGAGCTGCGTGGCGGGCGCGATGTCCGCCGCCGCTGCCTTGCGCTTGGACTTGAAGAACTCGTCTTTAACGTCGGCATTGTAGTACTGATACATCCAGCCCAGAACGGTCACGCCCTCGCGCCAGTCCTCGTCAGCGAGGACGGCATTGAGTTTGCCCACCACACTGTCAGCCATCATGAGGCCCTGGGGCAACAGCAGCTCCATGGCTCCGCCCACGCGTTCAAAAACGCCCGGCAGGCAATCGGCAAGCTCCTCGCACTGAGCAACAAACAGGTAGCGCCACAACGGTTCATCCAAGCCCGCCATTTTGAGCTCGGCTATGCGATCGGTATCGGCCGTCGTTATCTCCACATCCAGTGCGTTCTCCACGGCCTCGCTGCCATGGCTGCCGTCCGCACGACTTAGCATGCGCATACGGCTGGGAAGCCATCCGCGTGCATCCATGAAGCGAATGGCCACGATGCGGTTGAACCAGGTGTAGGCCGCACGGTCGCGCAGCGCCTCGTGACCCACCCCTGCCTGCATGCGCAGTAGTTCGTCGCGTTGCTCAATCTCAGCCGGACTTAGGGGCAGGCCGTTGACGGTCTCGGACCCAACGGGCGCGGGCGCAGGTTCGGTGATGCCGTAGCGCACCATCTGCGCCTCCACGCCTTTGATGAGCTCCGTACGGGCCCAGGTGCAGAAGCTCTTAAGAGCAGAATCGTTCATGGTTGATGAGCCTTTCTAAACGCCATAAGCCACCGGTGCGCGCTTTGGCACCGGTGGCTCCGCGGGTTAGTTGATACGGATCTCGTCGTTTGCAGCGAGTGCCTGCATAAGGCGGGAGCGCAGGTCGTCCACGTAGCGCTCCACGTCCTCTGCGGACAAGAGACGACTCGGCTTGGCCAGATCGGCGCGGCGCACAGTCTTGATCTTGCGCTGGGGCTTGGGCGCGGGCACGGGAGCAGACGATGCGGCGCCCTTGTTGGAGACCTTCTTGACCACCTCACCCGTACTCATGACCTCGGTGGTGCGGCGCTCGTTGTCCATGCGCACGCGGGCCTCATCCACAGCGTCGTACATCTCGTTGGCCGCCGCACTGAGCCAGTCGCCCCAGTTAGTTGCAACAACGCTCAGTTCGTTGAGACTTTGAGCGCTGTGGGCACGGTTTTTGAACGACTCGTATTTGGTGCCGGCGTCTGCTATGGCATCCTTGGCCTGATTGACAAAGCCCTTTTGACCCTCGGCCTGCGCCCGCAGGTCTTGCAGATCGCTCTCAATGCGACACAAAAACTCATTGCGGCGGATGCCCAGCAGCTTTTTCATGTCATCCTCGACGGGATCCATAAGCGGCTGCAGGTCTTTAATACGGCCGTAGGGCTTGGGATCTTTGAGGATCTCGCGCACCTTTGCCACGTTCTCCACCGCGCTGGGAATGTCATCGGAGGCATACTCGATACCCTCGGTGCGGTTCAAGAAATCCCTGGCGTGGTCAAACGCTGTTCGTTGATTGGACTCGACGAACTCAACCACCTTGTCAAAGTCTTCCTTGGCATCGAGCAAGCGCTCCTCATGCTTGGTGAACGTGGTCAAGAACGCCTCGGCCTCGTTCTGGTCCTTAAGGACGTCGGCCACCTCCGAGCGCATCTTCTCGCACTCGTCCTCACCGGGATACGGGTAGGCCGGCTTGATGCCCGTGTAGTAGTCGCGTGCTATGGCGAGGCACGCCTCGCGCAAGCCCTCAAGGCGCTCTTTGAGCTCGGCCACGAGCTTATCCTCGTTGGAGGGCACGGTCTTGAGATCAAACAGGTCACACATGAGTTCGCCCGCGGCGCGTAGCAACCGGTCGCTCATGCGCATGCGCAAGCGCACCTGGGCCTTATCGGCATCCTTGCGCAGGAGCGCCACCATGCGGCTGTCGTTAGCTTGAACCGTCTGACCGCCAAACAGCACCTGCGCGCGCTGCTCCACCACAAGCTGCGCCACCACATTTGCGATGTCGACCTCGCGCCAGCCAAAGGGCCTTTGCTGGTACTGGCGCTGGATATCGCCCATAGCGGTATCCAGGTGGCGCTGGTGCTGCGCTTTGAGGTAGTCCTCGACCTCCTTGAGCGCACGCGTGTTACCCGCGTCCATGCCAGCGAGCCCCACTTGAACGTTGCCCGCCAGCGTGGAGCGAATATCGGAATCGCTCGTGACCGGCGCGCCGATATAGTCGGCCTTATCAAAGACCACATCGCACAGCTGCGCCAGCACTTGCTCAAAAACCTGAGCGGGTTTGGCCGCGCGGACCTCAACCATGCGGCTGTTGACCGCGCAACGTGCATGGAGCACGGCCTCGCTCAAAAGGGTATCGGCCTCTTTCTCGTTATAGGCCGCCTCGCGCATCTTGGACTCGACGATCTGGCGCGTACTCGGCTGAAGCTCCTGGAGATTTCGCGTCTTGGCGTACTTGCGGATCTTGGCGGCGTTGACGAGTGGAGCCCAATAATCCACCTCGTCGCTCAAGGCCACGATGGCCTTATCCACGGATTTCAATGCCAACTCGGCATCGTCCGAACGGCCCAGATCGCTCGCCATAGTCGCCACGCAAAGCTCCATGCCGCCCATGTTGGATCCATGAATCGAGCCATCCACGTAGCGGTCAAAGGGGAAGTCGTTGGCCCCGCGGTTGAGTTTGCGCGCAGTGTAGATGCTTTCGAACAGGCGCTTCTTGATGTACTCAATCACCTTCGCGTTGTCGATCGGAGTGCGTGCGATCTCCTGCGCTATCTCCTGCTCCTCGTCGGTGAGGAAGCTATAGGTATCGCCCTGGCGTGCCACGTAGTTCTCGCGCTCCAAGCGGGCGAGAGATTCCTTGACGCGGTCCTTAAGGGCGCGCTTGTCCACGTCCAGGCTATCAATCATAAGGATGGAGATGTTCTCGACCGTGGCCTTGACGTAGCCGATGTAGCGGATCAAGTACAGGAGCTTAAGCACCCGGACTGGAGTGGGTATGATGAATTGGACACCTAGTTAAGAGCGAAAGGTGTTCAAGATGACCCAAAGAAGAAAGCGATACGACAGGCAGTTCAAGGTCTCGGCGGCAAAGGTGGTCCTGTCCGGGGAAATG
>NZ_JBBNLO010000055.1:0-4166 GCF_040092405.1 Collinsella sp. CLA-ER-H2 | reverse complement strand
TGGCTCTGTTAGACCAGAATTGACATATAGGTGATGCCACCGTGGTATAATGAAACCAGCAACCACGGCATTGGAGCAGGTATGAACGCCGAGGATCTGGTCATCACCCTCAAGAAGAATATGGCGAAGCTCAGCAAGTCCGAGCGGCGCCGTGCAATCGAGTCGGTACGCGATATCATCCGTGCCGCCATGTTCGACGATGCAGCAGGAAGCGGCTACGCGATGGAGCGCTGCCCACGTTGCGGCTCGGTCGCTATCGTCAAGAAGGGCAAGTCCAGGAACGGTGAGCAGCGCTACCTCTGCCGCGACTGCGGCAGGACGTTCTCAGGCTCCACCGACCGGATTCTCGGCACGAGCAAACTGCCCCGCGAGACCTGGATGGCCTATGCCGAGTGTTTCGTCCTCATGCTCCCGCTGCGCGAGTGTGCCGGCCGCTGCGGCGTCTGCCTCAAGACCGCCTATACCATGCGCCACAGGCTCATCGAGTGCCTGAAGGGGTATTCTCCCGAGTTCCGCGTCGGGCAGGGGCAGGCCTGCGAACTCGACGAGACGTACTTCCCCGAATCCTTCAAGGGCAACCATTCAAAGGGCTCCTTCACCCTGCCGAGAAAGGCACGCCACCGCGGCAAACAGGTCCACAAGCGCGGCCTCTCTCGCGAGCAGATCTGCGTCATGACGGGCATCAGCGACACGAATGCCACCTTCTTCGAGGTCTCGGGGCGAGGCGTGGTCTCGCGCAAGCGTGCGGCGGAAGCCCTTCGCGACCGTATTGGCGCGGGCGCGGTCGTCGCTACGGACAAGGCGACCGCATACATCGATGTATTGTGCGACTTGAAGGTCGCCTCGCATGAGTCCTATGATTCCAGAGACCGCTCGGAGGGCACCATCAACCGCATCAACACCGTCCATTCGCTCCTCGACTCGTTCATGGCGCGTTTCAAGGGCGTGTCCACCAAACACCTCGGTGCCTATCTCGACTGGTTCCGCTGGTGCCGCACCTTCATGGCGACCGACTCCCGCAGCGCGGAGTCCACGGTCGCACGTCAGCTCGCCAACGGCACCTGCGCGATCCGCATCCGTGACATGTTCAACGTCCTGCCGCCCTATATGGACTACTGGGTCTCGCGGGCGGCATAGTCCGCTAAAATGGTGGCACCGTGGTATACACGAGAGATAGGAGCCGCCATGCCGTCGAACATACCCGCAACCACCATCAGGATCGAGCCGGAGGTGAAGAGGGAGGCGTCCGCCATCCTCGACGAGCTCGGCCTCTCCATGTCCACGGCGATGAATATGTTTCTCCGCGCGGTGATTCGCGAGGGCGGCATGCCGTTTGAGATGAAGGTAAATAAACCGAATGAATAATAAGGCGAAAAAAGCAATCTGCAGAAAAGAAGATTTGGGAAATGAAGCATCTGTAGAGCAGTTTTTTGTAGACAGGCTTCTCAAGCGCTTGGGTTGGGCAGACAGTCAAATAAAAACAAAGGAAAGCATTTCGGAACTCAGCGTAAACTTGGGCCGAAAAAAGATGCCTTATAAACCCGACTACGCTCTTTCGTATAGAAGAAAGGTGCGTTTTGTCATTGATGCCAAATCCACAAAGGAAAACCTAGATTCTTGGGTCGGACAATGCTCCAGCTATTGTCTTCTAATCAACCAGGGCTATAAAGACAATCCAGTCCAATACTTCGTTCTAACGAACGGTTTGAAAACTATGCTGTACAGATGGGATAGCGCAAAGCCCATTCTCACATTATCTCTATCTGATATGAATAATGGCTCCAAAGCCTTCGACACCTTAGCCGAATACCTGTCACCGCGTTCTTTTAACGCGACACATCCTGCTGGGCTCTCGAGCGAAATAGAGGAAGAGCGCATCGTCCTGAAGCAAATCGGACCTTCTGCGGTAAATAAACTATTCGGAAGCGCACATTCCTATATCTATAAGCACGAACATCTCAGTTACGGAGCCGCTTTCACTGAATTCGTGAAAGTGATTTTCCTAAAAATGACCTCCGATAAAGAAGCGCATGAATGTGACGAAGGATACGAAACGGATGAAGGCTATTCTGTACCGGTTTCACGAGCCAAATTTTCATCACAATGGATAAAAAAGGCCGAGGAAACGACTCCGAATCCCGTCAATACGATTCTTTTCGCTAAGTTGGTAAAGAACTTCGAGGATCTGATCGCTCAAAAAAAGAAGAAACGCATTTTTGAACCTAACGAGAAGATACGGTTGTCCGCCGGAACAATCAAAGAACTTGTTAAGCGATTTGAAGAAGTTGATCTCCATCTCATTGAAGACGACCTCAATGGCCGCATGTTCGAAACGTTTCTGAACGCAACTTTAAGAGGCAAGTCACTTGGGCAGTATTTTACGCCGAGAAGCATTGTTGATATCGCCGTTGGCCTTTCAGACCTGCATGTCGGAAGAAACGTCTCTGATTGCTCACAAATTATTGATGCATGCTGCGGCTCTGGCGGGTTCCTTATCGGAGCTCTAAATGGTATGTGGGGAAAAGTCGATTCCAACGCCTCTCTTTCTATGAAGGAGAAGCAGGAAATCAAGAAAAACATTGCTGAAAATTGCATATGGGGCATCGATGCAGCTAGGGACCCAGCTTTAGCACGCATTGCTCGTATGAATATGTTTCTTCATGGAGACGGTGGAAGCAAAATATTCCAGCTAGATTCCCTAGATAAGAATATCACCGTAGAAGAAGACGCCGATTCGCTTGAACTTAGAAGCGAGAAAAAGGAATTTCGAGATGCGATCTCTGGCCGTAACGGCTATTTCGATTTGGCGCTAACTAATCCACCGTTTGCTGCGGAGTATAAATGCTCCGAACCGTCTGACCTAGCCCTCCTCAAAGACTACTCCATCGCTCATCGCCCAGATGGAAATGGAATCTCGAGCTTGCGCGGAACTGTGCGTTCAAGCGTTCTATTCATTGAGCGCTACTACGATATTCTAAAACCTGGCGGTTCTTTAATTACCGTACTAGATGATGGAATACTTGGAGGTGAAGACACTTCTTACGTTAGGGACTGGATTAGAAGTCATTTCATCGTCAGGGCTGTTATATCGCTTCCAGGCGACGCATTCCAGCGCTCTCAGGCAAGAGTCAAGACGTCACTGCTCTTCTTGCAGAAGAAGATAGAAGCCGCCCAAGAGCAGCCTCGAATCTATATGCGGTACTGCTCGTATGTGGGGCTAGATAGTCCCAACAGAGAGCGAGTTCTTCCGTCTGATGCGATTACGGCGCAAAAGGCGAAAGAGGAAATCACTGATATCGTTAATGGATATAAAGCATTTTTAGATGGTGATCCTGAAATTGCTCGACTTTATTCAGTCGATCCAAAACGCATAGAAAACCGGATGGATGTTAAAGCGACTCTTCTCGTCGCGGGCAGAAACGTCGAAAAATGGAGCGAACGGGGTTTTAAGGTCCGCGCCGCCAAAGACATTGCTGAACCCATCTGGGCTTCTGGTGCCGCCTGTGAGGACCGAGTTGGTGACCTCTTTTATACCAGAGGGGATAACAAGAGGAAGAAAGTTACCTTCGCAGTGGTTAAGTATGACGGAACGATTGCTGCGGGTGATGAATCTTACGCAGAGGATGTTAGCTATGAGTCGCTATTTAAGCTAAAGAAGGACGATATCGTTCTAAGTAATATCAACGCTGTTAATGGCGCTGTTGCCGTTGTTGATTCGAAAACAGCTGGTTTATACGTATCTTCTGAATATACCGTTATCCAGCCAAAAGACCCGTTGACCGTTTATGCGCTATGGTCGCTAATCAGATCTGATACCGCCCGTTCAGATCTGATATTGCTTTCCACGGGTATTGGAAGGACGCGAATTTCTTGGGATATCCTTAGCGAGCTAAAGCTACCAGTTCCAAAACTAGAATCGATGCAAGTTATTCAAGAAAGAATGGAAGAGCTAGCTGAAACCCGAAAGAAAGCGGCGGCGCTTCTTGAAGAGGTCAGCCAACTGGTTAACATTGATATCTGTAATTCAGATGAGCGTGCTTTATCAGTTTTGACCGCATTCAAACCTCCAAAATAGACTAATGCCCGGGAGCAAATTCAAATTGCCCCCGGGCATTATCGTCCCAAATCGGAAAAATGCTATATGTCAATTTTGGTCTAACAGAGCC
>NZ_JBBNLO010000054.1:0-4783 GCF_040092405.1 Collinsella sp. CLA-ER-H2 | reverse complement strand
TCCAGCCCGAGGGGATGTAGGAATGCGATAGGAAAGTCATAGATGCGGGCGTGTTGGCTAAAATGGGTCGGCCGGGATTGGTCAATCTCGGCCGACTATATTTTGCTAAAATAATCCGACGCTAACAGCATCAATCGAAGGCGCCGTTTCATCGGCTACAGCAGCAGTTTGATCCGAGGGGTCGGATTGGGTCTCTGGAACGGATTCATATTCGTTGGAACCAACATTTTGATCTGCCCAACAAGCCAAAGGGCTCAAAAGCAGCATCGTCATGAAGCAGGAAATCAGAACAATAAATGCTCTAAATTGCCTTTTCAAAAGAATCGCCTCCTAGATAGACGGTCGTCAATAACCATACTATCGGGAGTTAGCTTCATTAATGTCACCAATTAGGTGAACGAAGAAAAAGGAGCCTAATCCAACGGCAAGGGCCCTTTCCTGTTGCCAAGACTACGGCAACAGGAAAGGGCCCTCTAACAAGCTCTCACCGCTTACGGGAATAGTTAGTAGATTACCACCTTGGTAGCAAGGGGCACGTTATCCCAAATCCATTTAGCGCGATCAATGGGCAAACGCACGCAGCCTTGTGAAACATGCATTCCCATTCGGCTGTCCATGGGATTAAAAGTTCCCTGGTAGTACGGTATTGAATGGAACAGATAGTCACCGTAAAACTGCGTGCAGTAGTAGCAGGTATACCCATGTCCAAACGAGTAGCCCTTGCCGGTGACGGTATACTCACCCGTAGGCGTTGGAGTACTAGGGGCGCCGGTAGAGCAAGTCCAGTATTGAGCGTAACTCCACGACCCGCGCTGTCCACGAAAAACTCCAAGGCGGCATGCTTGCCTGTCAACCATAATGAGCCAGCTTGTGCTGCTCGAATATCTATTAGCTCGATTAAGCATAGTCATCATATCTGCCGGCAACAAGGGCTGGTCAGTAAACGGACGCGCAGTAGAACCGGGAGCACCAGCGCCCTTGGGAACAATCTTCACTTGAACAGACTCGACTCTGCAGCCTATCCTAGACGTACCCGCAGGCTGCCCATTTGAGGTCCAGTCGAGCCACCCAAAGTCTTGGCAATATGCTCGATACCAAACATCAAAGTAGTTCGATAAATCACCGGTCAACTTAATCTTAAGAGCCTCGATACGCTTTGCGCAGCCTACTGTGCCAGCGACATTCCCATTGGAAGTCCAACCTTGCCAGCCCACATCCTGTACATGGGCGGAGTACTCAATACCGCCTGATACGCTACTGGAGACATTCAACTTCAGCGCCTCAATAGCAAGCGATCTGCCGGTTGTGCCCGCAACACCACCGTTGCCAACGGGATTCATCCAACCAAGCGTGGCGACATGCGCCTGGAGCGTTAGAGCTGGAGCAGAGATAAATGCGGGCGCAGACGATGAGCCAGGATTCCCGCCCTTCGCGACAAGCTTAATTTGGACAGCTTCTATCTGGATATTTAACCCGGTAGTTCCAGCGGAATCGCCGTTTTTGGCCCAACCCAACCAACCATAACCAGCCGAATGAACTCGATAGTAGATGTCATACTGATTCGCGAGGGGACCATTAATGCGCAGCTCAAGAGCCTGAATGGCCAATCCTTGTCCAACGGTCCCAACATAACCGGCAGACCGCCATTCCTGCCAACCAATATTGGCAACATGAGCTCTTGCCTCAATTTGAGAATCGTCATCTGCACCGGACAACGACACATTCAAAGCTTGAAGAGAAAGCGACTTTCCCGTTGTGCCGACCACCCGCCCATCTAAAACAGATGGAGACCACCCACGGTTAGCGGAATGGGCCTGATATACAACGTGAGCGCAATCGGCGGAAGTCTCGGAAACAAATGCTCCATCCGTTATTCCGGGCGCGCCGCCATCTTTGCTGACAACCCGCACCTCGACAGCCTTAAGGAATGAACCCAATATCGCTGCTCCCGCGTCCGCGCCATTGCACGCCCAACCAAGCCATCCTTTTTTGGAGTCAAAACACCGATACCAAACGTCATAGGCATTAGACAAATCACCAGTAAGGGTCAATCTCACAGCCTTCAAAGTGCGACCATCATTTTTAGAATTAAGCGCGGCACCGTCAGAAACAACGGCGCCCCATCCGCCAAATTCAAAGAAGCCGGAATAGTCAATTGAGCCTAAAATCTCTTGATTATCAAACGAAATAGAGAGCGAGGTTAAAGGTTCAGAGCCGTTCTCGGAGCCCAATAAGATTGATTTGCCTTGTACAGAGCCCAGGCTTTTACCGTTAAGACCGAGCGAGCTCCCGTTTAGAATATCCGTAGCTCCAATGAAATGGTTCAACGTATCGCCGGGAGCAGAGCCGCTTTTCTCGACCAATAAAATCTGAACACCCTGAATGGCGGCACCCTTCCCCACCGAGCCCGCAGGAGACCCGCTAGACGTCCAGCCCAGCCATCCACCCAAATTGCAAGCAAAGACACGGTACCAAATGTCATATGCAGCAGATAGCTCGCCGTTCAGCTTAAACTGAACGGCCTCAATGGATCGAGATTGCCCCGTCGTGCCAATGACGCCTGAAGACCAGTCTTGCCAACCAATGCCAGAGACGTGCGCGCGAGAGGAAATAGAGCCTCTGTGACCATACCAATTAACACCAAGCGACAGTGCCTCGATTGCATTTCTTGAGTCAATGACCCCCGATGTTTTTCCGTCCGCGACAGCGCCCATCCATCCAACATTGGAGACATGAGATCGATAGGAAACGGTAGGCGGTTCCTGAGAATGATCCCTAAAGGCATCGCCTCGCGCTGGCGCATCTTGAGCATTTTTTGGAAGCACCTTAATCTGAATAGCTTCGATCTGGTAAGCATAGCCCTGTGTTCCAGCAGGTTCACCATTTGAGGCCCAGCCAAGCCAACCAACATTTGCAGAATGAACGCGATACCAAATGTCATACGAATCAGAAAGACTGCCCGACAAGGATAGCCTGATTGCCTCGATGGCTCGCGACTGTCCAACTGTTCCAGAAACCTGCCCGTTGCCCACCGGCTGAGGCTCCCATCCGATCCCGGAAATGTGAGATTGGACCGAAATGCTGTCATTCCTCAGCGGGGTGCCATCCTGTGAAAGCAAATTAATCTTGAGGGCTTCGACGCGCTTAGCACGGCCTGTAGTGCCCGCCGTCATTCCATTTGAAACGGGAGCTTGCCAGCCAATATCCTGTACATGAGTCTGGTATGAAACAGAGCCAAACACAGTGGATACATCATTTTTGGGTTTCGCCGAATCAGTTGCATTGGAGGCAGGCTCGCCAGAAACGGATAAGGGAGAATCATTGTCTGACACAGTCGGCTGCTCGACTTCAGCCCCCTGTTGTTCGTTATTTAAGACGGGGCCCTCGTCTTTCGAGCTGCTGGCAGCACCGTCGGAATAATCAGTAGCCTCCGGCTGCACCTGTAAAGTATCAGCCCAGACAGAAAGGGGCGTCAGAAGACATTGGAGGATTAGTAATGGCGTCATTGCCGTTGCTAGCAACCGTTGCGTCTTTTTCATTCGGCTCCCCCATCACTCGACCATCTTTAGCATCATTATTTACCGTTTCGGCAATTGCTTAAATACCGAAAACGTGAATGGCACTTAAATAGAAACGAACGGACCGTTGCAAAACGACCCGTTCGTTTAAGTCAGAGTATCTGTTAGAACCTGGGTGAAGACACGAATAACGATCAGTTATGCAAGCGGCACGTTGTCATACCAGCCCCATTTTGGCTTGTATGAGGTGGAATAATAATCCAACCAATACGCCATATCGAGCGTCCTAATCTGACCGACGTTATCCATTACCTGATTATTGCCGATATAAAGACAAACGTGACCGTAAATGCTGCCCATGCGTGTATGCGTATGCGAAGGAATGGCAATGACCATTCCGACTTTCAGCTGAGAATAATCGGTGTATTTACAATAATCCCAGTAGTAATCGCAGGCATCTGTATGGACGTTCCTAAATCCGGCACGCTCGTAGATATCTGCAATCCACTCGGAGCACAATCCCGGACCAGGAGACGGTACTTGTCGAGCAAGATCTACAATCTTCTTCTGCATGGGATTTGCAAACGCGGAAGGTTGCCCAAGCAAACACGGCGAAACGGTGCTCCCGGGGGCATTGGCGCCCTTCCTCGTAAGTCGAACTTGGATAGCTTGGACATGCGCCCCATAGCCAGTACTACCGGCAACGGAGCCATTTTTAGTCCAACCAAGCCAGCCGACGTTATCGACATGAACCCTGTACCAAACATCAAAATAGGTTGCCAAGTCACCAGAAAGAGAAATTTTAATAGCCTCAACCGAATTGGATTCAGCGGTAGACGAAAGCTGCACTCCATTTGACTTACCAGACGTCCAGCCCACATTCGAAAGATGCAGTTGATAATTAATCCCGCCGGCAACAGATGAAGTAGTTTTAGCTGAAAACCCGGTGATGGGAATTCCCTGACCGGTTGTACCGGACACCTCTCCAGCGGGGACAGAATTCTGCCAAGCACCTTTCACCTGAGAGGAATACGTCACCGTAGGTATTTCAAGATGGGAATACCCTGATGTATCAGGATGGGAGGCGCCCTTCTTAATGAGCTTAATCTGAACAGCCTCGAGAGAGCATGACATACCGGTGGTGCCGGCCTCCCCGCCGTCCTTGGCCCAGGCCATCCAGCCGATGTTGGAGGCGTGGACGCGGTAGTAGACGTCGTAGTCCTTCGCGAGGGAGCCCGTGAGCCTCAGGCGCACGGCCTCGACGG
>NZ_JBBNLO010000053.1:0-5281 GCF_040092405.1 Collinsella sp. CLA-ER-H2 | reverse complement strand
GGTGTCTCTCTCGCGTGCCCTGGGGGCCGCATGGCGCATAGGGGAGGTGACTCGGGGGCATCCTCGTGCCCGGACCGCGCGTGAGCGCTCAGTCCCGCGGGCCGCGAGGTGCGGTTCCGGAAGAGCTCGGGCGATTAGTGCGGCTCGGCTGAGGCTGTCGCCAGCCTTGCACCTGCCGTCTATCGACCAGGTAGTCTACCTGGGCCCTTACCGGAAGGAGAACTAATCCCTGGAACGGCTTCCCGCTTAGATGCCTTCAGCGGTTATCCGCGCCGCACGCGGCTACCCGGCCGTGCCGTTGGTCGACAACCGGTTCACCGGAGGTGCGTCCACCCCGGTCCTCTCGTACTGGGGGCAGCCTCCATCGATTCTCCTGCGCCCACGGAGGATAGGGACCGAACTGTCTCACGACGTTCTGAACCCAGCTCGCGTACCGCTTTAAACGGCGAACAGCCGTACCCTTGGGACCTGCTCCAGCCCCAGGATGCGATGAGCCGACATCGAGGTGCCAAACCTTGCCGTCGATGTGGACTCTTGGGCAAGATCAGCCTGTTATCCCCGGAGTACCTTTTATCCGTTGAGCGACGGCCCACCCACTCGGGGCCGCCGGATCACTAGAGCCTGCTTTCGCACCTGCTCGGCTTGTGGGCCTCGCAGTCAAGCCCGCTTGTACTCTTGCATTCAAAAGGACGGTTGCCGACCGTCCCGAGCGGACCTTCGCGCGCCTCCGTTACCCTTTAGGAGGCGACCGCCCCAGTCAAACTGCCCGCCTGGCACGGTCCCCGAGCCGGTTGACGGCCTCGGGTTAGGACGCCGGTCGCGCGAGGGCAGTATTCCAAGGGCGGCTCCCCGGGGGCTGGCGCCTCCGGATCGATGCCTCCTGCCTATCCTCTACACGCGGGACCAGCGGCCAATGCCAAGCTGCAGTGAAGGTTCACGGGGTCTTTCCGTCCTTCCGCGGGTAAGTCGCATCTTCACGACCAGTGCAATTTCACCGGGTCCATGGTCGAGACAGCGCCCAAGTCGTTGCGCCTTTCGTGCAGGTCGGAACTTACCCGACAAGGAATTTCGCTACCTTAGGACCGTTATAGTTACGGCCGCCGTTTACCGGGGCTTGGCTTCGGGGCTTCGCCGAAATGGCTAACTCCTCCGCGTGACCTTCCGGCACCGGGCAGGCGTCAGACCCTATACGTCGCCTTGCGGCTTCTGCAGAGTCCTGTGTTTTTGGTAAACAGTCGCTTGGGCCTCTCCACTGCGGCCCGCCTCCGCTCCCCGGGCGAGCCGGTTCACGTACGCGCGGGCACCCCTTCTCCCGAAGTTACGGGGCCATTGTGCCGAGTTCCTTGACCATGGTTGACCCGATCGCCTCGGTATGTTCTACCCACCCACCTGTGTCGGTTTGCGGTACGGGCGCGCACGCGCCTGCCTAGGGGTTTTTCTAGGGACCTCGGGCTCACTCGCTTCGCTCAGTCGCTTCGTCCGGAGCCTCGCCCTTCGTGCGGACCGGATTTCCCTGGTCCGCGGGCCGCGCTCCATCACGGGGACGTCCAGAACCCCGCCGAGCCACCCCCATCCGTCGCCCCGTCGGTCGTAGCGCCGCGTGCGCGGTGCAGGAATGTCTGCCTGCTGCGCGTCGGCTACGCCTACCGGCCTCGCCTTAGCCCCCGACTGACCCTGGGAGGATTAGCCTTGCCCAGGAAACCTCGGGTTCACGGCGGACGAGTTACTCTCTCGTCTCTCGCTACTCATGCCAGCATTCTCACTCCCATGCGCTCCACCGTCGGTCGCCCTCCGGCTTCTCCGCCCATGGGAAGCTCCCCTACCGATTCTAATGAATTAAAATCCCGCCGCTTCGGTGTCCAGCTTAGCCCCGTGTATTGTCGGCGCATGTCCACTCGACCAGTGAGCTGTTACGCACTCTTTGAATGGATGGCTGCTTCTAAGCCAACATCCTGGTTGTCTGGGCGGACGCACATCCTTTGCCACTCGGCTGGAACTTGGGGACCTTAGCGGGCGGTCCGGGCTGTTTCCCTCTCGAGCACACAGCTTAGCCCACATGCTCTGACTGCCGCGCTCTGGGCCGCCGGCATTCGGAGTTCGGTTGGATTCGGTAGGCGGCGAAGCCCCCTCGTCCATCCGGTGCTCTACCTCCGGCGGTGAACGCGCGACGCTAGCCCTAAAGCTATTTCGGGGAGAACGAGATATCTCCGGGTTTGATTGGCCTTTCACCCCTATCCGCAGGTCATCGCCGCCGTTTTCAACCGACGTGCGTTCGGCCCTCCACGGGGTCTTACCCCCGCTTCAGCCTGCCCACGGATAGCTCACCCGGCTTCGCGTCCGCGGCGCGGGACTCAAGTCGCCCTGTTAAGGCTCGCTTTCGCTTCGGCTCCCTTTCGGTTAACCTCGCCCCGCGCCAGCGACTCGCTGGCTCATTCTACAAAAGGCACGCCGTCACAACTAAAAAGTTGCTCCGACTGCTCGTGGGCGCACGGTTTCAGGTACTGTTTCACTCCCCTCCCGGGGTGCTTTTCACCTTTCCCTCACGGTACTGGTGCGCTATCGGTCACAGGGTAGTACTCAGGCTTGGATGGTGGTCCACCCAGGTTCGGACCGGGTTTCACGTGCCCGGCCCTACTCAGGGACCGCGTCGCGCCGTCCGGTCTGGGTTCGCGTACGGGGCTGTCACCCGCTGCGGCCGGCCCTCCCATGCCGTTCCGCTCCCCAGCCGGACCTGCGCCCGGGGGCGGCAGCCCCCGGATGCGCGGCCCTGCAACCCCGTCGGCGGAACCCCTGCCGGGTATGCCCGCTCGACGGTTTGGCCATCGGTCCCCTTTCGCTCGCCGCTACTCGGGGAGTCTCGAGATTGATTTCCTCTCCTCCGGGTACTTAGATGTTTCAGTTCCCCGGGTTGTCCTCCCCCCGCCTATGTGTTCAGCGGGGGGATATGCACACTGCTGTGCATGGGTTCGCCCATTCGGAGACCCCCGGGTCGAAGGATGTGTGCTCCTCGCCGGGGATTATCGCAGCTTGCCGCGTCCTTCATCGGCTCCCTGTGCCAAGGCATCCGCCGTGCGCCCGTGGTATCTTGCGGGACCGCATCGGGCCCGCGGGATATCCACGTGTCGCTAATTAAGTTAATTAATCGATATCATGAATAGCGCTCGTATGTCGCAATTCGGGTATCTCATACCGCGGCACAGTAGTTGAACTGTGCTCGCGATCAGATGCTCCTCACTCATATATAAGTGAATTCTTCTTGTTTGGATCGGATGAATGATTGCTATCATTCTTACGTTAAATCGCAGAAAAGAATCGAGTCTGGAAGAATTGGATCTTCCATCTCTCTCCTATCGCTATGCGGCTCTCAAGGTACGCGGGTGCGACCCCGGGGACCGGGTGCTGCGGGGACTTCATCGCGGGCGACATCCACCGGACGGGCTCCTGCCCTCCATTCGAGTTAAAGTATGTCTCTCTAAGAATGTATCTCCCTAGAAAGGAGGTGATCCAGCCGCACCTTCCGGTACGGCTACCTTGTTACGACTTCACCCCCCTCACCCTCCACACCTTCGGCGCCTCCCCCCTCTCGGTTGGGCCGGCGACTTCGGGTGCAGACGACTCGGGTGGTGTGACGGGCGGTGTGTACAAGGCCCGGGAACGCATTCACCGCGGCATGCTGATCCGCGATTACTAGCAACTCCGACTTCATGGGGGCGGGTTGCAGCCCCCAATCCGAACTGGGGCCGGCTTTCCGGGATCCGCTCCCCCTCGCGGGGTGGCATCCCTCTGTACCGGCCATTGTAGCACGTGTGCAGCCCAGGGCATAAGGGGCATGATGACTTGACGTCGTCCCCGCCCTCCTCCGCCTTGACGGCGGCGGTCCCGCGTGGGTTCCCGGCATCACCCGATGGCAACACGCGGCGGGGGTTGCGCTCGTTGCGGGACTTAACCCAACATCTCACGACACGAGCTGACGACAGCCATGCACCACCTGTATGGGCTCCTCTCGGCCACGGGGTCTCCCCCGCTTCACCCATATGTCAAGCCCTGGTAAGGTTCTTCGCGTTGCTTCGAATTAAGCCACATGCTCCGCTGCTTGTGCGGGCCCCCGTCAATTCCTTTGAGTTTTAGCCTTGCGGCCGTACTCCCCAGGCGGGACGCTTAATGCGTTGGCTGCGGCACGGGGGGATCGTCCCCCCACACCTAGCGTCCATCGTTTACGGCTGGGACTACCAGGGTATCTAATCCTGTTCGCTCCCCCAGCTTTCGCGCCTCAGCGTCGGTCTCGGCCCAGAGGGCCGCCTTCGCCACCGGTGTTCCACCCGATATCTGCGCATTCCACCGCTACACCGGGTGTTCCACCCTCCCCTACCGGACCCAAGCCGCGGAGGTTCCGGGGGCTTCGGGGGGTTGAGCCCCCCGCTTCGACCCCCGGCCTGCCGGGCCGCCTACGCGCGCTTTACGCCCAATGAATCCGGATAACGCTCGCCCCCTACGTATTACCGCGGCTGCTGGCACGTAGTTAGCCGGGGCTTCTTCTGCAGGTACAGTCTTGACTCTTCCCTGCTGAAAGCGGTTTACGACCCGAAGGCCTCCGTCCCGCACGCGGCGTCGCTGCGTCAGGGTTCCCCCCATTGCGCAAGATTCCCCACTGCTGCCTCCCGTAGGAGTCTGGGCCGTGTCTCAGTCCCAATCTGGCCGGTCGGTCTCTCAACCCGGCTACCCGTTGTCGGCACGGTGGGCCGTCACCCCGCCGTCTACCTGATGGGCCGCGGAGCCATCCCCTCCCGTCGGGGCTTTAGCCGGGGTGCCATGCGGCACCCCGGGGTATCCGGTATTACCCGTCCTTTCGGGCGGCTATCCCGGGGGAGGGGGCAGGTTCTCCACGTGTTACTCAGCCGTTCGCCACTCGCTTCCCTCCGGAGAGGGGTGCCGTTCGACTTGCATGTGTTAGGCGCGCCGCCAGCGTTCATCCTGAGCCAGGATCGAACTCTCCGTCCAAAATATTTGGGCTTCGAGCCCGTCCGGTCCTCACAACTATTAGCTGATCGGTTCCGTTCGATTCATATGGTTCTAGTATAGGAAAAGGAATTTCTCGGGGCCGCCTCTCGGCGGCCTTGCGAAAAACAAATCCAAGTTAGACCATTTCAAATGGTTCGATGTCTGCCCGGATGCGACACTGAAGTGAGTGTCCATCCTCGCAGTATCCGGTTCTCAAGGTGCACGCCCCGCGGCTGATCCGGTTCCACCGGGCCGCGCGGCAAGGAGATATATTGCCAGACCG
>NZ_JBBNLO010000052.1:0-6015 GCF_040092405.1 Collinsella sp. CLA-ER-H2 | reverse complement strand
CGTCAGCAGGTCAGTGGGTCATCGTCCCGGCATTCAGCATCAGGGTAGCGCTGCGACGCGGAAATCGCGCGCCGTTGCCGCGCCCCGCAGTGCCCGCTTCCCCCGAGAACAATTATCAGTGCAGGTAGACGGCTTGCGCATTCCGTGAAATGCAGGGTATGGACGGCCGGTCCGGGTCCAGCCCCGTAATCCGGCATAGTTTTGAAATGGCATCAATTCACTAGCAGGCAAGCTAGGTTGTTCTAGCGCCTTGTCGCCGGCTAATTTCCGATTTCCAACCAGTTGCACAAAACATTTGCTCGCAGTCGCGTCTCGGCGGATTTCATTGCTTCAGTTTTGACTTTATAGCGAATCCCTAAACGGTCGCAGACACTTCTGACTATGGTGTCTAGCTGCTTTGAATCGTTGAGCATATCGTGAGTCACCAGGAATACATCGAATCCCATGCTCTGCAACGCAGTCATGCGTTCCGCATCGTGGTCAAGTATTGCACCTGAGCCATGGATGACTTCGCCTTGGATCTCGATAATTACTGCCTTCATTAGGATTGGGTTTACAATCACGATGTCGCCGTAGCAAACCTTTTGACCTGCGATGCTTTGGGCTGCCACGGATAGAGGGGTTAAATCGTTGAGGTACACGTATCTGAATCCTGCACCACCTAGACGTCGAGAACGACTTAGAAGCAGGACCCCAGCGACCTCGAGTGGAGACGCAGCAATGCCGATAACCTGCTGAGTGGCATCATAAAACTGCTTTCCCCACATTTGACTTTTGACCTTTTCGGCGAATCGATGCAAGTCGCTCAGTTCGATGAGTGGCTTTCTCATCCAAAGCGAAGTACCTTTGAGTTTCGTAACCTCTCTTCCATCCTCGCGATTGTTCGTTTGACCTTCATTTGCTGGGACCTTTACGGTTGTGCGGGCATAAACTCGTTTCCAAGGAATCTCGTCTTCGCCTTCTCCAAGTTCGAACAGATCCTGCGTGCTGGAATTGCGATTCTCCTTTAACGCGATTTTTAACTGCATTTCGACAGCGGGGGTCGGCTCGAAAACAGAAAACCAGCCGCAAAGTTCGTACATAGCCAGTGCGAGATCTATTTGGGACACAAAGCGTGTCATAGTAAATAACGTGTTAAGCGGATTGGTGACGCTAAAGCCTAAATGAGTGTCGGTTGTTGTGCCGGTATCCGAAGCCCCTTCCCAGCGAATAGTGGAGCGCAATCCCGAGTGGTGATTACAACAACCTGGCGAAGCAACAGCGATAACCGGGGTCTTGAGGACATCGGTTACGAAAGGGGCTTGGGATAGGGTCCGCCAGCCGTCATCGGAGCTGGGTAGGCGCGGGTAGAGGTCATGCACCTGCGGTGGGCAGCGCCAGTAGCGGAATGCGGTGTTTGCGCAGACGATTTCGTCCATGTGGCCTCCCCTGGTTTCGACTGTAGGCCGTGCGGATTGCGGGCATGGCCGATTATCTACCGGGGCATCATGCGGGTAAGTACGGGAAGCAAACCAAATGCTGACAAAAGCATGCCGAGTTCCGCCGAAAAACCGTCGTGTGATAGAAAACCGCTGGAAGGAGCTTTGGGCATGTGGTCCCTGTCTCCACATTTGCGCGCGGATCACATGGGGAATTCAACGAAAATACGCATGAGTTTTATACAAAACATGCAATGGCGTCAGCAAAAAGGGTGCGAAAAAAATGACGCCTTATACGACTACGATTCGTTTTGGAATCACCCTTGGTGTCAAAAAGAAAAAGGCCAGAGGCTTAACACCTCTGACCTGTTGTTTTGATGGTGGGCGATACAAGATTCGAACTTGTGACCCCATCCGTGTGAAGGATATGCTCTACCCCTGAGCCAATCGCCCGTCGCCTTTCGGCAAAAGAGATACTAACATAGCCGCGCGAGGTTTTCCAAGAACTTTTTGTCCCCGATTTTAAATTCGTGGGAGCAAACCGCACTGTTTCAACCCACTCAGCCAACAAAACCGCAGTTCAACAGCCCTTTATCGCTTGATCCACGAAGTCTCAGGGCGGCAGATGAGTCGCGCGTTGTTGTAGGCCATGTCGAGCGTGAGGCAGGTGCGCGCGGCGTAGAAACCGTCCTCGCGCTGGATGGTCAGCGCCAGCTCGGGCTTGTCGCCGGTCAGGCACAGCGGCAAGAGCAGCTGGATCCGGCCGCCGTAGAACTGCGGCACAGCGAGCGTGTAGTTTGCGGCGGCGCGGCGGGCGGCCTCGACGACGGCGCCCTCAAAAGCGCGGCGCAGCAGCAGCGAATTGTCCTCCCCCATCAGGCTGGCGGGGATGCGCGTAAGGTTCTCCTCGTCGCCCAGAATGTGGTCGATGTTGGAGCGGATGGGCAGTCGGTAGTCAAAGACCAGCTCGGAGGGGTCCTCGGCAAAGCGCACGCGGCACGGCAGGTACTCAAACGAGACCAGCATGGGGTCGCTCTCCTTAAAGAAGCCCTTCAAAAACCAGCGCTGGCGCGCGTCGGGCTTGGTGTTGGGCTCAAACAGGCCGTAGATGGTCTCGTAGCGACGCGTGTACAGGCCGGTATTGAACAGGCAGCGGTCATTGTCGAACACCAGCGGCAGGTTGGACGGCGCGGTCTGGTCCACGTCGCGCTCGGTCAAAAATACTGCGCGGCTAAACGAAAACGACAGGTAGTTTTTGAGAATGCGGTTGCCGGGACCCCAGTCCTCGGGATCGGCGAGGTCGACTAGGCGGTCGTAGCAGGGCTCGGGGCAAAACGCAAAGTCGTATACATTGCTGCACAGGGTGTTGGGGATCTCCATGTGGCGTCCAATCAATTGAAAACCGGCGTGTGGGACGCTTTGATTTTATACGTGCGAAGCGTCGTCGGAGCTCACGATGCAATGGCACCTCAGCTCGTTGGCTAGATCGTCGAGCGTGCGGCGTCTGGCAACGAGGTCCTGGATCCAGGCGTAGTACTGGTTGTCTTTGGGTTCGGGGCTGTCGGACAGCACGACCGGAGTGCCGGCGAACCTTAGGACGGACAACGCAAAGATAAGGCTGGTGCGTTTGTTGCCGTCTTCGAAGATGTGGTCCTTGACCATGTGCTCGGCCACGTAGGCGACCTGGTCAAAGATGTCCGTGAAACGATCGGCTGGCGATTGGCCGAATATCGTGCAGAACGCGCCCGCAAGCACGGACTCGATGCGTCCTAGCTCGAGCGTAGCCCTGTCGTCCGCGGCAACGGTCGTATAGCAGCGTCCGATTGTTAGCAGCGCACTGTGAAGGCGCATGACGGCGCCGGCTATGGCTTCGAGCGAACTGGCATCATCGAGCACGAGAGGCGCGAACGGACGAGCGCTCCGCCGCGTAGCCGCCATCATGAGTTCTCCAAGAGCCTGAGCGCGTTGGGCATGCCTGTAATGGTTAACTCAACTGCATGGTCGATTGACATAGAGTCGTTGAGCGAAATCGGTAATGTTGAATTTGCCTCGTCCGCTATTGAATGATCTTCTTGTGCAGCTCGACCAGTACCGTCATCTAGTTGAACATAGCTCCAAAGCATTGCTACCTCGTTTACAACTTTTTGAGTTAAAAGCCTGCCCCTAACGCGGGATGAATCACACTAGTTACCCGATCCAAATACGTCATCTACAAGATTAGGCAAGTCTGTCCATACTTGATAGGCGGCAACGTTGTCCGGATTCGTTTCTCTTGCACGACGTTTATTATCCGTATTGTGCTTTGCGGCATTGGTCAAAGCCTGGCCCTTGTTGCCATCAATCATTTCGAGATTTACCGACTTGAACTTTGACGCGGAGGACCTGTTGGGGTCAGTAGATTTTAGAACGCCAAGGTCGCGCGCTCTTTTCTCACATTGTGGCGTCGATGCAAAAGTTTCCGGGCATGGTGAGACATGATCGATAAGCCATACTTCAAAGCATGGGTTGGAGATCGCGAGCCTAACTCCTTTTGTCTTTGCTTCTCGTTCTGCTGCGGCTAGGTTTCTGAACTCATCTGAATCGACTACGATCCATGCGGAACTCAATGCTTCGATTTCGCCTGCTTTAACGGCCTTTTTATCTGAATCGAGCTCTCGCGAAAGCTGCTTGGCGACCTTCAAAGGGTCTCCGTCAATATGCCGATACCGCACGCTTCCGCGAACGTCCATTTCATTAATAAGGAAGTTAAAGTATTCGGTTTCGGTCACCTTGCCATTGGACACAATTAGATGGCGCTTTCTTTTGGCTCTTGTTTGCTTTTTGCGGCCGCGAGCAAGCCCTCTCCTTTCAGCCTTAGCCATTTATGTCAGCGCCTTCCTTCATGAGTCGGGCCACAAGTTGATGAAAACTTGGGTTGGGCAGCGGCACATAGACACCGTTTAAGTAATTGCGCCCCAGATTCTCATTTGCACGAGGCGAATACTCCATCGCAGCAATTAATTGCGAAGCACCTTCAGAGTCCTTTTCCACAAACCAGACCTGGTCACGTTCAAGCACCTCTTCCATAGGGCTGGTTCGCGTCATCAAGGTGACATCATGGGTCGAGAAGATTAGCTGCGCGCCCTTTGGATTTGTGTCGGGATCGGCGAACAGTGAGACGAAGTCGCGCAGGAGCGTAGGATGAAGGCTCGAATCAAGCTCGTCAATTACTGTTGTGGCCCCACTGCTTAAAGAACGTAAGGCTACCGAGAAAAACGCCAGCGCAGCTTTTGTGCCCTCCGATTCATGGGCGGAGTCCAGCCAAAAGCCATCTCCCGAGCCTTTATGGTGGAAGAACAGGTCATAAGCGAACGACCATTTAAAGTCTTCTGCAATTTTATTACGTGCCTCTTCCGAAATCTCATCGAGTCCAATGAGTGAGTCTTTTAAACCCATGACGCCTTCCGATTGACGGACATCCATGCCGTCAATTCCAATGTCAGCATATTTAATGAGCTGAGATAGCATCTGAGCTCGAGCGTCATCGTTGATAAACAGCTTTTTTATGGTAGCGAGCTCTGCAAGATAATGCGTTGCATCATAGAGATTGATGTCATTGGAAAGAGCTGAGAATGCGGGTTGAATTACATCACTACCAGCCGCCGCTGCGGCAGATAAGAACAGAGAATTATTGCGCGTGATATCCCAAAGTTGTTTTTTGGCGCCTGTAAAGGTGCTACCAAATTTAATTGACTGTTTCCCGTTTATCGAAGAGCGGTCATAGAGGAGGGACGGCTGTTTTGATCGATACACGGTGAGATTCTCATAAGTAACCTCATTTTTGTTTACACCAAATGAAAACTCATACTTCAAATTGCTGGCGATAAAATCTATCGAGAATTCTGTGTCATTTGATCGCGACTCTGAGTCAAGTAAAAAGGGGACGATGGGTATTTGAGAATTCGCATCGCCTGTCGCATAACCTGTACGAACAAAGTAAGAGACAAAGTAAAGAGCATTTAGGAAATTTGATTTGCCCGACGCGTTTGCGCCGTAAACCGCAGCCACTCGCACGGGCCCAAGTTCTTTTTTGCTCGAAATCGGTTCAAACGAGAACTGTTGAGCATCTCGAAAGCTCTGAAAGTTCTTAAATGAAAAATTGAGGATCATCTTTAGAATCCTTCTCAAATAAATCGAATTTTCACACACAACCTTAAATAACAAGAACAATTATATAGTTTTAAAACCGATATTTGTTAGCTTTGAACAAATATCGGTTTTAAATTGAGATTTTAGGCAATGAACCTTATAAGTACGTATGACATAATGCCTGAAGCATAATTCTCTACGCTGATATTAAGAGCAATCTTCAGTGACGGTGTCTCTTAATCTCACTCACTATGCCGGCGCATCTCTTCTCAATGCTGTCGGGAAAGAGCGAAGCTTCGGTAATGCCAAGTTTACTCAACTCGTTCAGTACTGATGCTTTTCTATTGGCTCTGTTAGACCAGAATTGACATATAGGTGATGCCACCGTGGTATAATGAAACCAGCAACCACGGCATTGGAGCAGGTATGAACGCCGAGGATCTGGTCATCACCCTCAAGAAGAATATGG
>NZ_JBBNLO010000051.1:0-6051 GCF_040092405.1 Collinsella sp. CLA-ER-H2 | reverse complement strand
CCACTTCGTGTGCGACAGGCTGTAGGCCTTCTGGGCCATACGCCACCACCGCCCTCTCGACTCGGATTCCTTGCGGCCTGAACAATCGCAAGTGTCCGGCGAGGGGGCGGCTTTGTAAAGCCGTTTGGCCCCACCCGCATAGCGGGTGGTTTCTGATGCGGCGCGCTGCGCGCCCCGCACAGGCTAAAGCCCGTAACAAAAAAGCTCGCCGGCTAGGCCGACGAGCTGCAAGTTCTTGGTCGCGGGGGCAGGATTTGAACCTACGACCTCCGGGTTATGAGCCCGGCGAGCTACCAGACTGCTCCACCCCGCAATGTCTGGGCGCCTCATGTGCGCAAGTAAGAATATTACGTGGGAGTTCGGTAAACGGCAAGGAAAATCTCGTAGAGCATAATTCCTTCATATTTAAACCCCTCGACCCCTATCACCGTAAACGAATCGCAGCCGAGCGCCGTCGACGGCACGTATACAATGGTGCGCGTCCTTTTATGCCGACACCGGGAGTAGACATGCTGCTCGCTATCGATATGGGAAACACGCAGACGGCCATGGGTCTGTTTGACGGAGACGAGCTGGTACAGTCGTGGCGCATGCCCACCGACCGCTCCTATACCGCCGACGAGATCCACGTGCGCCTGATGGGCTTCTTTAAGATGTACGACATCTCACTCGACGCGGTCGACGCGATCGCCTTCGCCGGCGTGGTGCCGCAGCTCTCGCGCGAGTGGCACACCGTGGCCGACCGCATCGCGGCAGACGCCATCGTTATCGGGCCGCAGACGGCCGCGGTGACCAAACTGCGCGCGGCGCGCCCCCAGGCCGTAGGTGCCGATCGCATCGCCAACGCCGTTGCGGCCGAGACCTTCTACGGCGCGCCGGCAATCGTGGTGGACTTTGGCACCGCGACCAATATCGACGTCATCGATGAGGACGGTTATTACATTGGCGGGGCGATCGCGCCGGGCATCCGCATCTCCATGGACGCGCTTGCCGCCCGAGCCGCCAAGCTCGCCAGCGTGCCGCTCGAGGCGCCCGAGCACGCCATCGGTCGCGACACCGAAGAGTGCATCAAGGTCGGCGCCGTGATGGGCGCCGCCGCCATGGCCGAGGGCCTGGTCACGCGCATGAAGCGCGAGCTGGGCCGCGAGGACGCCACCGTTATCGCCACGGGCGGTCTCGCCGGCATTGTCGCCGATTCGACCGATGCCTTCGACGTGGTCGACGGGCAACTCACCATCAAGGGCATCTGCGAAATCTACCGCCGCATGCAGGAGCTGGGATAGAGCAGGGGCTTAAGTCGAGCACGCCCGATGTCACAGCCCCGCAAACGTTCGCCAAGCCTATTCCTCAAAACTGAAAAATTTTCAATTTTGAGGAATAGAGACTCCTCGAATACGCCCAGCGCAGCGATATCGTGCATGTTTCCTATTCCTCAAAAACGAAAATTATTCAGTTTTGAGGAATAGGGTGCTGACAACCCATTCCCCAGACAACAAGACCCTCCCCGGCATAGCCGAGGAGGGTCTTGGTGTCATCGTTGTCTTTGAGCGCTAGCGCCTCGCGCTACAGTCCGCGAATCCGTACGGCCTCGGGTGGAAACTCCTGCTCACCGGCATCGGTCTTGATGGTCGCGCGACCCCAGATGTCCAGGCCCGCGAACACGCCCACCGCGAGCGGCAGGCCGTTGGGCGACACCGCCGCAACTTGGCGACCGAGCAGCGGCACCATGTCGAAGTACTCGCCCAGCACGGGAGCCAGCGGACCGGCAGCGCCCTGCGGTGTGTTGGCAACAACCGCCCAGGCGTCCACGCGGGTCAGCACGGCGGTGGCCAACGCCTCGACCAGCGCTTCGTCAGCCACATCCACGCCAAGCTCGCCCAGCGCCGCGCGCTCAATATCCACCGTCACGGCACCGAACATGCCTGCGGCACCGGCGCCACCGTTGACGGCGACGCGTGCAAACGGCGTCTCAAACGTAGGCGCGCCGCACACAATGTCGCTCGGCCATTGAATGCCCACCTTGCCGGCAAGGCCCAGTCCCGGTGCCGCAGCCGTTCCCACAAGCGCATCCATCATGCCCATCGCAGCCACAAACGGCAGGCCGTGGAAGGCATGCATGTTCACGTCGGGGCGAACGACCAGCGAAAATGTCAACGATGCATCGCCCGCGCTCCAAGCGCACCAGCCCGCGGATGCGCCTTCGCGACCAGCGTCGCGCGCGGTGTCGAGCTCGGCACCGACGGCTACAGCATTCATCTCGATCATCTACATACGCCCCAGTTCGCCCACGATATGGCCCACGCGATCCTCGGGTTCCTTGACCTCGACGCCGTTGTAGCGGAAGAACCGCGCCGGGTCGTGCATCAGGTCCTCGAGCGGCACCAGCACAAAGTCGCGCTCGCCGATCAACGGATGCGGCAGGCGCAGCTTTTTGCCACCGTGGGTCTCGCCATCCATCCACAGCAGGTCCAAATCGATGGTGCGTGGGCCATTGACCTTGGCCTTTTTGGAACGGTCGCGGCCCAGCTCGGCCTCGATCTCCATAAGCTCATCGAGCAGCACCAACGGCGCCAGCTCGGTCTTGATCTCGATGACGGCATTGGCGAAGGCGTCCTGGCGCGTCTCGTAGGCCGGTTCGCTCTCGTAGATGCGAGAGCAGTTGGACACGCAGGTGAGCGGGATCTCGGCAATCATGTCGCGCGCGGCGCGGATGTTATCGCAACGATGTCCCAGGTTGGAGCCCACGGCCACAAACGCGCGACGCGGCTGCGGCTTGGCAACAGCCCAGTAACCGTTCAGGAACTGTGCAAAGCCCGCGACGTCGTGCACGCGCACGATGTTGGCGCCGGCCTGGATGGCGCCCAGGCACACGCCAAACGTGGCGGCATCGCGCTCGGCGGCCTCGGTCACGCCCGAGACAGCGCCCACAAAGCGCTTGCGCGACACGGCGCACATGAGTGGATAGCCCAGCGACGCCATCTTGGCGGTCTCGCGCTGGATGACGATGTCCTCGTTGGCCGTCTTGCCAAACCCCGGGCCTGGATCGATGCAGATGCGGTCGCGCGACACGCCAGCGTGGATGAGCGCGCGGGCCTGATCGGACAGAAAGCCCATGACGCGGCGCATGATGGGCGCCGAATCGGGCAGGGTAAAGCGGCGGAGCTGCGAGGTGGGAACGTAGGCCTCCTCGCGGCGGGCGCTGCGGCGCATCATGGCGGCCAGGTGATCGCTGGGCTCCGGCGCGGGCTCAGGGGTTGCGGCAGACTCGGTGACAGGGGCGGCCTCTTCGGCGGCAGGCGCCTCCTGCTTCTGCTCGCCCGTAGGCTCGGGTGCGGACTCCGGATCGCCAAACGGCAGCGAGGGCTGCACCACGCCACCCGGCAGCTTGGCCTCCGTCTTGGGCTCGCCCAGCAGCTTGCCACGGCGACGGCGGGCAGGCTTCTCGGCCTCGCGCGCGGCCTCGGCAGCCGCCTCGCGCGCCTTCTCGGCAACAAACGCCGCGGCAGAGGTATCGAGCTGCACCGTCGCGTGCGTACGGGCGGGCGCAGCGACCTCGCCGGCGTGCATTACGATAACGCCGCAGGTGCTCGCCGCGACAAACTCGACCATCTTGGGGTCGGTGAAGCCCGTCACGTCGTTGACGATCGAGGCGCCGCAGCGCACGGCCGCCTTGGCAACCGCCACATGGCGCGTGTCGATCGAGACGATGGCGCCCTCTTTGGCCAGCGCGCGCACCACGGGTAGCACGCGGCGAGCCTCCTCGTCGGGGTTGACCGGGGTAAAGCCGGGGCGCGTGGACTCACCGCCCACGTCGATGATGTCGGCGCCGGCGTCGAGCATCGCCAGGCCGTACTCGATGGCGGCATCCGGGTCGAAGTGCTCCCCGCCGTCGCTAAACGAATCGGGCGTCACGTTGAGGACGCCCATGATGCGCGGACGGTCAAAGCTGAGCTCGTACTTTCCGCACCGCCATGTCTTGCTATCGTTCGCCATGAACATCCTCCTAAAATGCCCGCGCCGCCGCGCCTGAGCGCTAACGGCGGGGTCGCTTTGCAATCAGTCTTTCTATTGTATCCGCGCGCGCCGGCTAGAACGCAAACGCGGCCGCGATGTCGCAAGAAATCAGCAGGTCGGCATTTGCATCTTGATCGGTGGGGGCAAGATTGCAAATGGCCAGCGTATCGCCGGTAAAGTAACGCGTAAGGCCCGCCGCCGGATACACCACGAGCGAGGTCCCGCCCACAATGAGGGCATCGGCCGCGGCGATGGCGGTAACGGCGCCAGTCAGCACGTGCTCGTCGAGCGGCTCCTCGTAGAGCACCACATCGGGCTTGATGCGCTCACCGCACGCAGGACACACGGGCACGCCCGCGGCGTCCTCGTGCTCGCGCGAGCAAATCCACTCGGCGCTATAGACCGCGCCGCACGACTGGCAAATGTTGCGGTGGACCGAACCGTGTAGCTCAAATACGTGCTTCGAGCCGGCCATCTGATGCAAGCCGTCGATATTTTGCGTTACCACAGCGCTGAGCTTGCCGGCGCGCTCCAGCTCGGCCAGCTTAGTGTGGCAGCGATTGGGCTTGGCGCCAAGCGCGATCATCTTGGTGCGGTAGAAGTCGAAGAACTCGGCCGGATGTGCCTCGTAAAAGCTATGCGAGAGCATAGTCTCGGGCGGGTAGGCAAACTGCTGGTGATACAGGCCGTCCACGCTGCGGAAATCGGGGATGCCGCTCGCCGTGGAAACACCGGCGCCGCCAAAGAACACCACACGCTTGTGGGTACTGAACAGCTCCGCCAGTGCGGCGGAGGCCTGCTTGGGGTCCGTTATCGCCTGCGTCATATGAGTCCTCCGTCCTTGTTGGTCGGGCAGCATCGGGCGACATCCCGGCATACGGCCTTTGAGTCAGCATGCGCGGAGCCCACCCCGCCCCTGTTGCGCTAATCTTAAGCCTGCCAACCCCGTCGAAAGGACACCATGCCTCAGACTTACACCTTTGCCTCGTGGAACGTCAACGGCCTGCGCGCCGTGCTCAAAAAGGACCCGAGCTTTATCCAGATCGCGCAAGAACTCGACGTCGATATCCTGGCGCTGCAGGAGACCAAGCTGCAAGAGGGCCAGGTCGATATCGACCTGCCCGGCTATCACCAAACATGGAGCTACGCCGAGCGCAAAGGCTATTCGGGAACCGCAGTCTTTAGCCGCCAGGAACCGATACGCGTACTGCGCGCCGACGCGCTGCTGCCCTACGCCGGCGAGGGCAAGGCTGCTGAGCTCGTTGCCCAAGCCGCAACCGAGGGCCGCGTCTGCGCGTTGGAATTCGCCAAGTTTTGGTTTGTCGATGTATACACGCCCAACGCCCAAAACGAGCTCGCGCGTATCGATGTGCGCATGGCATGGGACGATGCCTACCGCCGCTTTTTGAGCGCGCTTGAGCACGAGACCGGTAAACCCGTGGTGACCTGCGGCGACTTTAACGTAGCGCACGAGGAAATCGACCTTAAGAACCCCAAGTCCAACCGCGGCAACGCGGGCTTTTCGGACGAGGAACGCGGCAAGTTTACCGAGCTGCTCAACGCCGGGCTTACCGATACCTGGCGTGCGGCAAATCCCGACGTCGAGGGCGTCTACAGCTGGTGGAGCTACCGCTTTAATGCGCGTAAGAACAACGCCGGCTGGCGCATCGACTACTTCCTAGTGAGCAACGCAATTGCCGCCAACGTACGCGACACCGGCATCCGCGGCGACATCTTTGGCAGCGACCACTGCCCCGTCACCCTCACGCTGGAGCTCTAGTCCCGATCGGTCCCTTGGAGGCAGGGGAAGGGATCATCTTCACCTCGCGAGGGCATCAACGCGGCCCGCTTGCCACGAAACTGGCCCATCCACTACGTTTAAGCCACTACCCTCAACCACAGCGAACAACGCAAAAAGAAAACCGACGCTCCTATAAGTTGTCAAGAGGCAGTTTGCGGGAGCGTTCTCTCCAATTCGCACAGGAGCTCGTAATACCTCCTCTCCAGTTTCGTCGACCGCCGTTTCCCCCGTTCCAA
>NZ_JBBNLO010000050.1:0-6108 GCF_040092405.1 Collinsella sp. CLA-ER-H2 | reverse complement strand
TAGCTTGCCAGGCAAGCGTCGACTAAGCCATGCAGCGTGCGCGGGCCCTCCCGACGGGAAACGAAAAAGCCCGGTTTCAAACCGGGCTCGAACGAACATGCCTATTGACAATGGCTTTCTCATATTATAGAATTCCAGACAATTGAGCGGCCGGGGGTTAACCATGAGGGGTATGGGAGACACGACCGCATATTTGCGTCGGGGCATTCGGGAGATTATATGCCTGGCGCTGTTCTTCTTCACGTTTTTGGCGTGCGAGTGTCTCTTTGATGTGCGCATGGCCGAGTTCGTGCCATCGAGTGAGGTCGTCATCTACGAGAGCATCGTTGTCGGCGCGAGCGTGATTGGCTTTTTCGTGCGCCCATTTCTGTACTATCGCCTTCCCCAGACGATCGATGCGACGAGCGATATTACAGGCGTGCTGTTGGTATCGGCGTTGCTGCTGATGATTACGGCAGTGCGGTTTGAGGTAGTAATTGCCGGCGGCCTGGTGGCGTGCTGCGCCCTGGGCTATTGCGGATCGACCGCCCATGCCAATCTTGCGCGGCGTTTTGCGCAGACGCCCTGCTTGGCGCGCGCCGCCGCACTTTCTTACGCCATGGGCGTTCTGGTGCAGGTTCTCAACCACATGGTGATGCCTGCCGGCATTCCTCAGCAGGCTGTTCTGGTTGTCTGTGCGATCGCGCAGGTGGCGTTGCTCCACGGTGCCCGACGCGCCAAGCTGCGCGACGAGTCCGATCCCAGCTTTGAACCCAGTGTTGCCGGGCTTTCGGTAGATGCTTTGGAATATGGCGCCAAGTGGCAAGACGATCCCAAGGCAAAGGCGGCATTCCGCCGCGCCGTGGTCCGCCTGACCGTGGCGACGGCGTATCTTTCCGGCGTATTCGCCGCTCTCAACGCGGGTCTCACAACCTTGCATGCTACCGGAGCCGTTGATTTGGGTGACTGGCCGCGCCTGCTGCTTGTCGTGAGCTCGTTGGCTGCCGGCGTCCTATTTGACCTGCACGGCCGCTCGTATATGAATATCGGCATGACATGTGCCGCCATACTGTCCACGCTTTCGTTCTTTGTGCTCATCGTCGATGGCAATGGCGGCAACGAGCTTGCTGCCACGATCATCTTTTATCTGGGCTCGGGCTTTTTCGTGGTGTTCTTTACCACAAAATATGCCGCCGTCTCGCTCTATGCGCGCTGGTCATATTTTTGGCCGTGCATGGGTCGCGTCGTCAACAACGTGTGCTCGATGTTCGTGACGGCGCCGGCGGTGGCAATCATTTCGAGTCAAAACGTGCTGGCTGCAGTCGGCGCGGCGCTCGTGATGTTTGTGGGTATTGCGATTACGCTACTAGGACAGTTGGGGCGACGAGCCGATGATGTCGTGATGCAGGACGGCCTGCCGCTTGCCACCGACGATCTTGGTGCAGATCTTGCGTCTGCATGCTCCGACCCCGAGCCCGTGGAGGCAGCGGAGCTCACGCCCGATGAGCGCCTTGATGCCTTCGTCGCCACCTTTGGGCTTACAGAGCGCGAGCGCGATATTCTTGAGGTCTTGGTCGTTTCGGACCAGAGCGTTCAGGACATCGCCACAACGCTCTTTCTTTCGCGCTCCACGCTCTATCGCCACATTTCCTCGATCAACAAAAAGGCCGGTACCGCCTCGCGTGTGGCCCTCATCAACTTCTTCTGGTCCTGGACACCCAAGGACTAGCTAACCTCCCAATAAGTTGCGGTGGAATAGTCCCTAAATTAAAGTCACGGGGCTTTAAACAGGAACTATTTTACCGCAACTGCTGGGGGGATAGACTGCGGCGGCGGCAGAGGCAGCGGCAGCGGCGTTGGCAGCTGTGGTAGTGGCAACGGCAGCTGGCAGGGTGTTTTCCGTCTACTTGCTACAGCAGCTCGCCGTGGCGGGCAATGTAGCGGCACTTTGCCAGCTGGGTGAGCGCGATATAGGCGATAACGATGCCAATGAGCAGCCCAAAAAAGCTCGTGGGCAGCGGCATGAGGCCGAGCACATCGGCGATGGGGCTTGCCGGCAGCCAGGTGACGAGCGCCAGGCCCAGCACGGTAAGAACGCACAATGCGGGCGCGGCGTGGTCGCGCGGGCTCGGCAGATGCGGGGAGCGCAACATGTGGACCACGAGTGTCTGCGACCACATGGACTCGACAAACCAGCCGCTCTGGAAGAGCGCAGCAAAGGTCGCCATACCCGCGACGTCGCCCGCGGCGGCAAGCTCGGACCAGCTTGCGTCCACGGCGGCGGGGCACACGACAAAGAAGAGCGCGGCGAAGGTCACGATGTCAAACAGCGAGCTCACGGGGCCCAGCTCGAGCATAAAGCCCTTGATGGATGCGACGTCCCAGGCACGCGGGCGGGCAGTCCAGGCGTCATCGACGGTGTCCCACGGCAGTGCGATGCACACGATCTCGTAGACCAGCGACAGCAGTACCAGCTGCAGGGCGCTCATGGGCAAAAACGGCAAGAACAGGCTCGCGACGGTCACGGACAGCACATTGCCAAAGTTGGAGCTCACCGTGGTCTTGAGGTACTTGAGCAGGTTGCCGTAAGTGCGGCGGCCTTCGATGATGCCGCGCTCGAGCACGCCCAGGTCCTTCTGAAGCAAGATGATATCGGCGGATTCCTTGGCAATATCGACGGCCGAATCGACCGAGATGCCGCAATCGCTCGCACGCATGGCGGCGGCGTCGTTGATGCCGTCGCCCATAAAGCCCACGGTGTGGCCGAGCATCTCGCGCATGACACGTACCAGGCGCGCCTTCTGCAGCGGCGAGAGCTTGGCGAAGAGGTGGGTTTTCTCGGCGCGCTTGGCAAGTTCGGCGTCATCGAGCGCATCGATCTCGGAGCCGAGCAAGACGTTGCTCGCATCGATACCAATCTGCTCGCAGACGGTGGCGGCGACGCGGTCGTTGTCGCCGGTTAGGACCTTGACCGCCACGCCCTTGGCCTCGAGGGTGGCGACGGCGCCCGCGGCACTTGCTTTGGGCGGATCGAGGAAGGCCAAAAAGCCCATCAGCACCATGTCGCACTCGTCGGCGATGCCAAACTCGCCCACGCAGCGCGGATTGGTCTTCTGCGCCACGGCAATTACGCGTAGGCCCTCGGCGTTAAGTCCGGCGATCTGCTTGCGAATCTGGGCGAGCTTCTCGTCGGTGAGCGGCTGAGCGATGCCATCGATCTCGACAAAGGAGCAGATCTCGAGCATTTCCTCGGCAGCGCCCTTGGTAACCATCTGGGTTTTGCCTTGGGCGTCGGCGACAACTACGCTCAGGCGACGGCGCGAGAAATCGAAGGGAACCTCGTCGACCTTGGTGTAGCGGTCGCGCAGGCTCTGGCCCAGCATGGAATCGGGTGCGACGGTCGAGGGCGTCACATCGGCACGGTCGATTACGGCCAGGTCGATAAGATTTTTGAGGCCGGTCTGGAAGAAGCTGTTCAAAAACGCATGGCGCAGCACGCGCGCGTCCTCGTTGCCATCGGTGTTGAGGTAGCGCTCGAGCACGATGCGGTCTTCGGTGAGGGTGCCGGTCTTGTCGCAGCACAGGACGTCCATCGCTCCGAGGTTTTGAATCGCCGGCAGCTCCTTGACGATAACCTGGCGACGGGCGAGGTCCTTGGCGCCCTGCGACAGGCTCGTGGTCACGATGACGGGAAGCATCTGCGGCGTGATGCCCACGGCCACGCTCGTGGCGAACAGCAGCGCGTCGATGACGTTGCCCTTGGTGGCGGCGTTGATGGCAAAGACGGCCGGCGCCATAACGAGCATCAGGCGCACCAGCAGCATGGAGACGCTCGAGACGCCGCGGTCAAACGCGCTCTTTTCGCCGCGCCCGTTGAGCATCTTGGCGATGCCGCCCAGGTAGGTGTCCGAGCCGGTGGCAACGACAAGCGCCATGGCGGCGCCGTTTTGCACGGAGGTGCCGGTAAAGACAATGTTCTTGCAGGCAGAGAGTGGCAGTGCGGAGCCGTCGGCGCCCTCGACGACGGTGACGGCGGTGGTCTTCTCGACGGCCTCGCTCTCGCCGGTGAGTGCGGACTCGATCACAAACAGGTCGCGCGCGGTGATGATGCGGGCATCTGCCGGCACCATATCGCCGGCAGAGAGACGGATTACATCGCCGGGGACGAGCTCGTCGAAGGGGATCTCGATGCGCTCGCCGTCGCGCAGGGCGGTGCAAGTGTTGGAGACCAGGTCCTTGAGGGCCTCGGCCGCATTGCCGCTGCGGGCTTCCTGGATAAACTTCATGCCGCCCGATACCAGCAGCATGGTGCCGATGACGATGACCGTGGAGGGGTCGCGCTGCGGTTCGGGCACGGCGAGCACGTCGATGTAGAGCGAGACCAGTGCGAGCGCGGCGAGGATGCCGGCGAAGGGATCGATGAACACGTCGGCGATGCGGCGGGCGAGCGTTTTGGTCGTTGCCTCGATGGTGTTGGGGCCGACGGCGTTCAGGCGCTCAGTTGCCTGCTCGACGGTGAGGCCGTTTGCCGTGGCGTCAAGCAGTACGAGGGCGTCCTCGGCACTATGGGTGGCGGCGAATATGGTGTTCTTGGACAGGCCGGTATGAGCGGCAGGGCGCGCCGTGCGGCGGCGCTTGGAGATGGCTTCGAGTACCGTGACGGTTTTGAGCATCAGCATAGGGTCCTCCTTGTTGAGGGGAGTTAGCGTACGTGTCGTATTTGCTTCAAAAAACCTAGATGTCGCTCACGTCAAGCTCTTGAGCCCACAAAGGGTGCAGCGCGCCTTTGCGGTGGTTTTGGCGATCTGCCGGTGGCGTTTATGCGTGTGCGGAGTCCTCGCGGCGTGCCGAGGGCGACATGCAGGTTTTTCGACTAGGACTGCCTTCCATGGCACACCTCCTAAAGGCTGAGCGCAGCGCGCTTTGGGTATCTCGTACCCCTTTTTAATCCGCCCGTATTCTTGATGAGGGGGTTTGACATGTCAACCCCATTGTTCGGAAAACCATTCCCCCTGACAAAGCCTTTACAGAATGCCGTGGCCCCAAAGCGCGCCCGCATCGACGCTTCGCCTGCGCTAAACTGGAAGGCACGTACGCGATTACGAGAGGAGCCCGCATGGAGGCTTACAAGCAAGAGTTCATCAAGTTTATGGTCGAGTCCGACGTCCTTAAGTTCGGCAGCTTTACGCTCAAGAGCGGCCGTCAGTCCCCGTTCTTTATGAACGCCGGCGCTTACGTGACGGGCTATCAGCTCAAGAAGCTGGGCGAGTATTACGCCCAGGCCATCCACGATAACTTTGGCGACGACTTTGATGTGCTGTTTGGACCGGCCTACAAGGGTATTCCGCTGGCCGTCGTGACCGCGATTGCCTACCACGAGCTGTACGGCAAGGAGGTCAAGTACTGCTGCGACCGCAAGGAGGCCAAGGACCACGGTGCCGATAAGGGCAACCTGCTGGGTTATGAGCCCCAGGACGGCGACCGCGTGGTCATGGTCGAGGACGTCACCACCAGCGGCAAGTCCATCGACGAGACCTATCCTAAGGTCAAGGCTGCTGCCGATGTCGAGATCAAGGGCCTGATCGTGTCCCTCAACCGCATGGAGGTCGGCAAGGGCGGCGTGACTACCGCGCAGAAGGAGATCGAGGCAAAGTACGGTTTCCCCGTCGCGAGCATCGTTTCCATGGCCGAGGTCGTCGAGACCCTCTACAACCACGAGATCGACGGCAAGGTCGTCATCGACGACGAGCTCAAGGCCGCTATCGACGCCTACTACGAGCAGTACGGAGCACGTTAGTTACGGCGTTTTGCCAAACGCCGTAACCGGCCGACGCTGCGCGACGTCCAGGGCGACAATTTGTCATTCAAAAGGCGAGGCATGACCAGAAGGTCAATGCCTCGCCTTTTTCATGCCAACTTGTTCGCCCTGGGCGGCGCTCGCTGTCGTTGCCAAAACATCGGCGTTGCCGGAGTAGTCATTGGGGACGTTCTTGTTCGACTGGTCGTTTAAGAACGTCCATTACAGTCGAAATTGTCAGCCCGGGACCGTCTCGGGCTACGATTGAGGCGCGCCCAGGACGGGCCGCCGACCGGGCGCCCGCGCACGGCCGAACGTCCCTGCCCCGAGAG
>NZ_JBBNLO010000004.1:0-106601 GCF_040092405.1 Collinsella sp. CLA-ER-H2 | reverse complement strand
CGATGTCTGCCCGGATGCGACACTGAAGTGAGTGTCCATCCTCGCAGTATCCGGTTCTCAAGGTGCACGCCCCGCGGCTGATCCGGTTCCACCGGGCCGCGCGGCAAGGAGATATATTGCCAGACCGGAGGGCCCCCGGGGGCGGGAATCTGGCACTCCATATTTTGTTCACAAATGAATATGTCCCTCAGTCGCGTCCCTGAGGTTATAACTGAAGCATTGGCTTCTGATATTGGCGATGACCAGCTGGTTTATAGGTGTTAAGGCATCGGTCATCTCTGGAGCGCCACTTTACTCCAAAAGCATCAGCTATTTGTTTCCCGTCGGTAAAAGGCAGGTTTTGTTCGCCAAGCGTTCTTATATATAGATAGATACGGGTTCGAACCCATGAAAGGGCGACAAAAAAAGACAGCCAACCGAAGTTGACCGCTTTCTATTCTATGCTGGAGCATCCAGAGGGTGCTTCCGAACTCGTTTTCTCGCTGCCATTCATGCTTTCGAAGCATCTTTCGACCTTCGCAGTCTCATGTTTTGAGGATCTGCCGTGTTTATCACTGTTATCAATGAGTGTGTGGAAGTGATCCTCATACAGATTCATGCGATCCGCCAGAGAACTGAGAAGCATCTTTCTGCAGCCCTCGTTGTCTATCCTCGCATCTCTCAGGTCTTCCGGAAATTCACAAGCAGTCTTAGGGTCAATTTGTTTCTGCTTTCAGAGACTTGTTTGAGAGTTTTTAAAGACAGTTCAAAACAATAAGCGAGACACCATAAAGCAGAGCAAGATGTGCCGGATAGAAAATGTAGAAGAAATATTTCAGCTTCAGCCCTCGCTTGCCATTATAAAGATTGATAAGCAACAACGAAATTATCGCGGCAGCAACATCAGGATTAAAAATATTAGCTGTAGTGAACTCAAATCCGCCGCCAATTATATGGCATGACGAAAGGAGCACTGCACATACTGCAGCAAAGAACATCTTAGCTTTGCTGTCGTGGAATAAATAGAATGCAGCCACAAGCAGAATGCCATACGCACCGCCATCCAGCTTAGTGTATTCAGCTGCCAGTGCTGTCAAAACAATCAGAGCAATTTCTGCAATGTGCCTCTTCCATTTTGAAAGACTTTGTATCTTTTCCAGAATAATCAAAAAGACCAAGGAAAGCAGGAGCTCATACATAACATTCTGTTGCCGAAGGTCAAATAGCTGCCCGGTTTGAACGAAATCGTATATGGGCTCCGCAATGATTGCGAAGACAAGCATATTTCGCAGGTACTTCTTTATGTCATGAGTATGCAAAAATCCCTCAACTATCAAAAAGCAAAATAAGGGAAATGCAATTCTGCCAAGAACATGAAGCACATCCGAAGCCTCGCTTAGAATCGCCCACTGCTCGTCTGATATCTGATTGTACGATGCGTGAGTCATGATTCCATTGGTCAGGACGATCCTGCTTACATGATCGAGAACCATCGAAATGGCCGCTATTATCTTTAATGTGCTGCCGCTAATTCCGTATCTATCTGTTTTCATTTTGCTTTCCTTTCGTTGGGTGGGCCGTCGGGGGTTCAGCCTGCTCCGCAGGCGGCCGCTGCGGCGCTCCGCGCCCCGACGGGTTCGAACCCGTGTCGCGGCAACAAAAAAGCGACCAACCGGAGTCGATCGCTTTCTTTTCTATGGTGGGCCGTCAGGGGTTCGAACCCTGGACCTTGGGATTAAAAGTCCCCTGCTCTGCCAGCTGAGCTAACGGCCCGCGGGTGGCATTGTACCACGGTCTGGGACTATTCCCAACTCCATTGGCCGTTCTGGAAAATCACAACTTCACGTCCATCAGGCGTAATGCCCGTAATATCGATGTCGTCCGTGCCGATCATAAAATCAACGTGCGTGCTCGAGACGTTAACACCATGCTCCAGGAGCTCCTCCTTGGACATGTCATACCCACCCTCGATACATTCGGGGAAACCGACACCTAGCGCGAGATGGCAGCTAGCGTTCTCGTCATAGAGCGTATCGTAGAACAGAACACCACTTTCGCGGATCGGCGTGTTCTTGGAAATGAGCGCGACCTCTCCCAGGTGAGCAGCGCCCTCGTCAGTATCGATGATACTTGCGAGCGTTGCCTTGCCCACGCGGGCGTCGTAGCCCACCACGCGGCCGCCCTCGAACTTAATCCAAAAATCGTCGACTTTATTGCCGTGGTGGATGAGCGGCATGGCCGAGTACACGATACCGTCGGCGCGCATGCGATCGGGCGAGGTGAAGACTTCCTCGGTGGGAATGTTGGGGAAGAAGGGGTGCCCATCGGGCGTCTTGCCCTTGCCGCCGGCCCACTCGTGACCCTTCGTCATGCCAATCGTCAGATCGGTTCCATTTGCCGCGGTGTAATGCAGGCGGTCGAAACGATTGTCGTTCAGGAAACGCAGGTTCTTTTCGAATGCGGCGTCATGGAGTTCCCAGTCGCTCTCTGGGTCCTGGCCATCGGCGCGAGCGGTGTGCAGAATCGCATTCCACAGCTTATAGATTGCAACCTCATCGGCGTCTCCCGGGAACACCTCGCGCGCCCAAGCCACGACCGGAGCGCCGGCGATGCACCACGGATTGATGTTGTAATCCAGTCCACGGCGGAAAACTTTGCACTGCGTGTTCTTTGCCTTAGAAGCTGCAGCGGGCTTAGCGGGATCGATGCCCTTAAGGGCGGCGGGGTCCGCACCCTCGATAAAGATAAAGCAGGCACCGTCCTGGGCCAGGGAATCCAGCTGCAGGCGCTTCCACTCGGGCGTCTGCTCAAAATAGCTTTTCTCGACATGCTCGTACGTGAGCCTCGTCACGGCATCATCGGCCCAGATGACCGTCACGTGGCCGGCGCCGGCAGCATAGGCCTCCGCGACCACCACGCGCGCAAACGGCGCGCACTCAACCGGAGACTGAACGACGACTTCCTGGCCGGGCTTAACGTTTACGCCCTTGCGGACAACCAGGCGCGCATAGTTTTTAATCTTGGGCTCCAGGGACTTCATACCCTCCAGGGCCTCTTCGACCGTCAGGGCAGCTCGAATCATGTGCCACTCCATCTATCTATAGAACAGTAAAAAGGCGCGCCGCAAAAACGACGCGCCTTATATCTTAGCGATAAGTATGTATGCAAACGCTACTTCTTCTTGGAGTCCTTCTTGTCCTCCTCGGCAGCTGCGCGCTCGATAAGAGCGTTGAGCTTGTTCTCGGACATGCCCTCGGCCTGCGCGCGGTACATGTTGCGCAAGGGACGAATACGAGCGAAGTCGTAGATAAAGTCACCTAGGATGATGACATAGGACAAAACGATGCCGACCATCTGGACAGGGCTGGACACCATGCCAGCGGGAGCGAAGTACAGCGAGGGCCAAATTGCCACGACGAGCACCATGCCAATGGCGAGCACAATCCACCAGATGCGACGGCGCTTGGTGTAGTCCTCGTCCTGCTTGAGGAGGATATTCGACACCGTATAGATGCGGTCCTCCTTGGCGCGCTGCTTAGCCTTGCGGGCGCGCTTCTCCTCTTTAGAGAGGCCCTCGAGGTTCTCGCCCTTCTCGAGCTCTTTGCGGCGTGCCTTAGACGAAGCCGGCACGACGCGAACGGAGCTCGCTGCTTGGCGGGCGGGCTTAGCAGATGCGGCAGACTTGCGCGCAACCCCGGTAACTTCGTGGGATTGCGTGCGCTTGTTCGTGGCGCTACGGGTACTCACTTATGCGTTCTCCTTCATGCTTGTGAACTGGGAGCCCGTGATGATCTGGAAGGCCTCGCGATAGCGCTCGGACGTGCCATCGATGACCTCGGCGGGCAGGTGCGGGGTCTCCCCCGTCATATCCCAGTTGGCCTTGAGCCAATTGCGGACGAATTGCTTGTCGTAGCTAGGCTGGATCTTGCCCTCCTCGTAGCTGGCAGCAGGCCAGAAACGGCTGGAGTCGGGCGTGAGGCACTCGTCGATCAGCGTGACCTTGCCATCGATGACACCAAACTCGAACTTGGTGTCGGCAATGATGATGCCACGGGTCGCGGCGTACTCGGCAGCGGCCTTGTAGATCTTGAGGGAAAGGTCACGAATCTGCGTGGCGATGTCCTCGCCCACGATCTCGCAGCAACGCTCGAACGAGATGTTCTCGTCGTGGTCACCGATCTCGGCCTTCGTGGACGGCGTGAACAACGGCTCGGGAAGCTTGGAAGCCTCGGTCAGGCCCTCAGGCAGCTGGATGCCGCAGACGGTGCCGTTCTCGTCGTAGGTCTTCTTGCCCGAACCGGTCAGATAGCCGCGGACGATGCACTCGATAGGAATCGTCTGGGCCTTCTTAACCAGCATGGCGCGGCCAGCGAGGTAGTCACGATACTCAGCAAACTCCTCGGGGAAATCCGCCGGGTCGATGGAAACGAGATGGTTGGGAACGATGTCGGCAAACTTATCGAACCAGAATGCCGAGATGCGATTGAGCACCTCTCCCTTAAACGGAATCTCGTCGGGAAGAATGAAGTCGAACGCAGAAATGCGGTCGGTGGCGACCATCAGCAGGTTTTCACCGGCATCGTAAATATCACGAACCTTGCCACGGGAATCCGGACGACGCTCCATCGTTGTCACGTGAGTCACTCCTTACCTAAATACGACAGAAATGCGGGTTCTTTCCCGCATGTTTTCGCAAACTCGGAGCGGCAGGGACGCGGCCCCTCCTTCACCGAATAGCGAAAAGCTAGTGCTCCATTGTAGTAGATGCCGCGTCCGCCGTGTGCTCGCGGGGCAGATGAATTGTAAAAGTCGTACCCTTTCCAAGCTCCGACTCCACGGATATGTAGCCATGGTGACGCTCGACGATCTGCTTGGTCACGGCGAGGCCGACGCCCAGGCCGCCAGCTTCGCGGGCGCGGCTGGCATCGGCGCGCCAAAACCGCCCGAAAATGCGCGACAGATCGTCCTTGGCAATACCGATGCCGGTATCAGAAACGGCAATGCTGACGTGCCTGCGGTCACTGAGCACCGACACCACGACCCAACCGCCCTCGGGGGTGTAGCGCATGGCGTTGCTCATGAGGTTGATAACACATTGCGTGATCATGTCGGGATCGGCCTCGACGACATCGTCGTGCCCTTGGGTTTCATCTGCAAAGCGAAGACGAAGGTCACGGTCGGCAAACAGACGCTCCTGGCCGTTCACAATCGATCGCACGAACGGAACCATGTCCACCGGTTCTAGATTGAGCGGAGCCGTGCTGTTTTCCATACGCGATAGGTCGAGCATCTGCTGCACCAGACGAGCCAGGCGACGCGTCTCGGAAGCAACGGTCTCCAAATGCTCATCGTCGGTGGGATACACGCCATCCTGCATGGCCTCGACCGTTGCGAGCATGGCCATAAGCGGCGTGCGAAGCTCGTGTGCAACGTCTGAGGTCAGGCGCTTCTCGTGTTTCATATCCTTCTCGAGCGAGGTGGCCATCTCATCGAAGGTCTCACCCAGCTGATCGATCTCGTCATCACCGCGCAGCCCCGTGCGAGCCGACAGGTCGCCGTCACGGATTTGCTTTGCGGTACTGGTGATGCGATGAATCGGTTTGGTGAGCATGCGCGACACGAGCGATCCGATAACGACCGAAATGCAGATTGCAACAACCGCGGCGAGGGCCATGGCGTTAAAGGTCTTCTCCCTAAACGCAGAGTCCGCCTTGGTGAGCAGAGCGTCGGAGCCGATGGCCCACAGCTTTACCTGTCCGACATGCTCGCCGGAAGACGTTACAATCTCGACGTTAGCAACGCTATCGGAGTCGGTTGGAGCAGACGAGACCGGGCTATGCGATGCCCTCTTGCCGCTCGTGTCGTCGGTCGTAGCCTGGTTTTCGCGTACATCGGCGGTGGCGCTTGCCGAGGGCCAGGAATCGTCATAAACGATCATGCCCTTTTTATTGACGACCTGCATGCCCAGATCGTCGGAAACCAAACTCGACGTTGCGACCGTGCGCAGTTCTCCCGCGGTCCAAGAGCCGTTTTCCTCATATGAGGTCGCCAACTTCTCGGCAGCGGAATTTGCGATTTCGACGATATTGGAGCGTGTGTAATCCGAAAAGACCGTGCCCCACACAACAGAGACAACGCCCACCAGCACCAATACCGTCATGAGCGATGTCAGAGCAAAAGCAAGTGCCATGCGCGAGGGATAGCTCATCGTTGGCCGTGAATCGGAACGAGGCGTGTTCCAACTAGCCTTGGAACCCGCCTCGCTCTCCTGCTTGTGCTTTTGTCCGATTTCAAAGCGCGCAGGTGTCATATGTGATTTCCCTATTTCTCGTCCGACTTATCGGTCTTGGCCGGAGCCTCGAAGCGATAGCCGACACCATGGACGGTGTAGAGCCACTTGGGCTTCTTGGGATCATCGCCCAGCTTGGCGCGAAGATTCTTCACGTGGCTATCGATGGTGCGCTCATAGCCCTCAAAGTCATACCCGAGCACTTTCTCGACCAGCTCCATGCGGTTATACACACGGCCGGGATGGCGGGCAAGCGTGGTGAGCAGCTTGAACTCGGAAGCCGTCAGATCGACTTCCTTGCCCTCGACCAAGATCTTGTGGCCCGAGATATCGATGACCAGATCGCCGAAGTCGAGCACCTCGACGGCGGGCTCGTCGGCCTGATGGGCACGGCGGAACAGAGCGCGAACGCGGGCGACGAGCTCGCGCGGCGAGAACGGCTTAATCAGATAGTCGTCGGCGCCGAGCTCAAGACCGATAATACGGTCCTCGATCTCGCCCTTAGCCGTCAGCATAATGATGGGGACATCCGAGGTATCGCGAATGGTGCGGCAAACGCGCTCGCCGGGAATCTTGGGGAGCATAAGGTCGAGCACGACCAGGTCGAACTGATGCTTCTCGAACTCCTCGATCGCGGACTGGCCGTCGCCGACGCCCACAACCCAGTAGCCTTCGCGCTCGAGATAGGCAGCGACGGCGTCACGGATTGCCTTCTCATCCTCGACCAGCAGAATCTTTTTTGCATCTGAAGCCATAACACGGCCCCCCTGTCTCAATTAGCTAAGAACAAGCCCATTTTAACGCACCTGAGCCCGCCAGATGCCGCTATGCCGCGGCAGCTCGGCGGGCGGTACTCACAATTACAACGCGTTTATTCCCCTGTTGGCGCCTTTTTAACCCCTCTAAGCTTAAAGAGAGAATAGGCGTGCAGTGACCGTCTCTGGTATACCCTGGCTGTTGCGCACCGTGGCGTACGTAAGGAATGAGTCCGATTTTCCCGCCGTAGCTGGATAATCGCCATACTCCAAAGCGCGGTCGGGCGACAGCAGCGAGCCATAGGTCTTGGCAGAGGTGTCGATCAGGAAATGCGACGCCTGTACCTTAACAAGGTATTTATTCTTCTTGCCAGCCGCACATGCGAGCGGCTCGCGTGACAGGAAGAGGTACGGTCCTCCCTCATTACCGATATACGTGCCCATATTGCCCAGGCTGCCCACGCCACTATAGGCCGCCTCGATAGAAAACACGAAGGTATCGCCCATATATACGGCCTCGAAAGGCGAAACTGACGAAGGGAGGACCAACTGGGCACGCTTGGTGTTGTTGCCGTCGGTCAGATCGATTGCCGTTATGCCGTAGTAGACGCCCTCGTCGTTGCGGACACGCGGCGAGATGGTCAAAATGCCGTCGCTCGCGCGCGGGGCCGATGCAAAGCGGCCCGTCGATTTCCAAATTGTCTCGGCCTTAGATTCATCAAGCGAGCGACGATAGCAAAACGAATCACTACTCGTTTTATTGCCGCCTGCCGAAGGCATTTTATACCAGATGACCGATGACCCGAACGCCGTGAACAGGGGCGGATCATAGTCCTTGCCACCTCGATCGAGCTCAACCACATCGCCAGAGAGCGAAGCGCCCGACAGATTTTGAGCGTAGAGCTTCCACGATGAATTGGCAAAGTTCATCTCAACCCACGCGAATACGCCATCGCCGGCACGGACATCGTAGAATGCATATCCCGTGCCCTCGATAGGATCCTCGATTAATGTGGTAAGCGAGCCATCGCCCAGGTTGAGCACACCGAGTGTGTTGGCGTGCAGTGCCGATGCGGGTGCCATCATCGCCGCGGCGTAATCGCCGTCGCAGTAGTACAGCAGCGTACCCAGAGGCAGCGTCCACGACGCCGCCGGCTCAAGATCGATGTCGACTGCCTCGTACTCATCCGTAATCGAGATGATCTTGGAATCGTCCTTGATAACCTGTGGCTCACCGGCAGCATCATCGCTGGTACCAGTTTTTTTCGAGCATCCGGCAAGCACCGTGGCAGCGCCCGCGGCAGCCCCACCGAGTACAAAGCCGCGACGCGATATTCCGTTCTTGATGTGATCGGCGATACCCATTAGGCGATCTCGGCGCGAGCGGCCTCGATGGCGCGCGTAAGCTGGTCGGCGCAGGAGGTCTTTTTCATACCACAGGTATTACCGGCGAGAACCTCGATTACCCGATCGGCAGGAGCACCCTCGACCAGCCTGGAGATGGCCTTGAGGTTACCATCGCAGCCACCGGTAAACTCAACACCCAGCACCTTGCTGCCGTCATCGGAAAGGTCAAGGTGAATATTGCGAGCACACACGCCCTGAGGCTTGTAATCAAACGAAATCATGCGATCCCCTCTCAGAATGTTATTCGAGACGACTATTATCCCCGTCTTTCCCTAAATGCAACGAGGCGCTTCGCCGGCAACACACATTACCAGCAAAGCGCCCTAAAAAGCTAACGTTATGCCCGAACCTACTCGAAGCTCAGCTGCTCCAGACGATCGAAGACCGTGTCGATACGGGTGAGGAAGTCCCACGGATCAAAGATCTCGTCGAGCTTCTCCTGGCTGACGGTGCAGCGCGGATCGGCCTCGAGACGTTCCTTAAAGGTGGGGCCGGAGACACAATCCTGTACCTCGTGCCAAGTTGCCATGGCGTTCTCCTGCACAATTGCGTACGCGTCCTCGCGGGTGATGCCCGTGTCGACGAGGGCGAGCAGCACCTTGGAGGAGAAGATGAGGCCGCGGGTCTTATTGAGGTTGGCCATCATGCGGGCAGGGTACAGCTGCAGGCCGTCAATAACGCGAATGAGGCACTGGAACATGTGATCGAGCGCGATGAAGCTATCGGCCTGGGCGACGCGCTCGGCAGAGGAGTGCGAAATGTCACGCTCGTGCCACAGGGCGACGTTGTCGAAGGCAACCTGCGCGTTGGCCTTCACGACGCGCGACAGGCCGCAGACCTTCTCCATGGTGATGGGGTTGCGCTTGTGCGGCATGGCGGAGCTGCCCTTTTGACCCTTACGGAACGGCTCCTCAGCCTCGAGGGTGTCGGTCTTCTGGAGGTTGCGGACCTCCGTGGCGATGCGCTCGCACGTGGCGGCCGTCGTTGCGAGGACGCCGGCGAGGTAGGCGTGGTGATCGCGGCTGATGACCTGCGTTGACAGCGGGTCATGGACAAGGCCGAGGTGCTCGCAGACGTACTCCTCGACAAACGGGTCGATGGAGCTGTACGTGCCGACAGCGCCCGAGATAGCACCGAAGGCAACGTTCTTACGGGCATCCTCAAGACGGTCCAGATCGCGCTTGAGCTCCCAGGCCCAAGAGCCAAACTTCATGCCAAAGGTCATCGGCTCGGCATGGATGCCATGAGTACGGCCGGCGCAGAGCGTGTTGCGCTCCTCGAAGGCACGACGCTTGCAGATCTCGCCGAGTTTTTTGACGTCCTCGATGATCAGGTCGCAGGCCTGGGTGAGCTGGTAGCACAGGGCCGTGTCGCCCAGATCGGAGCTGGTCATGCCATAGTGAACCCAGCGGCTGGGCTTGGGGTCGCCCTCGGGAACATCGGCATCGATGTATTCCTTCATGTTGGTCAGGAAGGCAATGACGTCGTGGCGCGTGACTTCCTCGATCTCATCGACCTTCGCCTTCTCAAAGTTGGCATGGTCGCGGATCCACTGGGCCTCGTCTTTGGAAATACCGATCTTGCCGAGCTCCGCCTGGGCCTCGCAGGCCAAGACCTCGATCTCCTGCCAAATGGCGTACTTGTTCTCGAGGGAGAAGATGTGTCCCATCTCCGGGCGGGTATAGCGATCGATCATAGCGGCTCCTTTTTGGTTATTGGCACGTTGGTCGTAACCCAACCATTGTACCGTGCGCAGGTGCAAGTATGGGCAGCAGGCATTAACCTAACATTTTGGAATTGGAGCGGGCAACGGGACATCCGCGTATTTGCTTCGCAAATCCGCACCTGCGGTCGGCGGATCCGGGTTCGGGAAAGCGAAAGGGTAAAGCCGGTTGAATCTGCCATTCTCGAAATCCGCCATGCTCGGTGGAGCGGGCAACGGGACGTCTGCGCATTTGCTTCGCAAATCCGCACCGGCTTCAGGCGCCTGTCGGCGCCTTCGCCTGCTCGCTACAAACGCTTCGCGTTTGCTTAACGCTCGCACCCTGGCAGGTTCGAGTCCCGGCGCTTGGTAGTAAAAAGCACGGCAACGTAACGCTGCCGTGCTTGCGCTTTTTACTGGAGCGGGCAACGGGACTCGAACCCGCGAGTGTCAGCTTGGGAAGCTGATGCCTTACCACTTGGCGATGCCCGCTTGTGTGTTGGCTAGTATAACGCGGTTGTCTTGTTCGATACAAGGGTGGCGATGCTTGTTTTAGCTGTGGAGATTCGTTTGAAAATCGCGTCAATTGTGGAGACGGGGACCTTTGACTTCCTGTTCCCCTTGTCTTCTACCTGCGCTTTTGCTTGATTGTTGTATTTGAGCTCAATTTGTCAGGAATTGGGCAAGCTTTTGGTCAGCTTCTGGTACTTACCCGCATGAACCATGGCGGTAGCCTCATCCCAAGCGCCGCGGCCTCCCCGTGCGGCGCACGAGGGATAAGGAGCAGCCATGTCCAACGCACCCACGCACTCTGTCCACAGCGCAATCGCAACAGGTCCGCTGCTCCTGCTCCTCTTCCTGCTTTTGGGCTGCCTGGCACCGGGAGCCGCATTTGCCGTCGATGGCTACGACCAGCTCGGCTTCCGCACTATTAGCGATGATTGTGGACCCTTCTTCATCGGCAAGTATGAAGCTCAAGACACCTCGATTGCCTACTGCATGAACCAGGAGCGCCCCGGCCCCACCAAACCGGGCGGCCCATGGCTCAACTTTGATCAAGGCTGGGTGTGGCTCGACGACGAGTTCGCGGCAATCGTTTGTCACGGATATCCCACCACCACGTCGTTTGGCGGTTATCATCTTTCACCCGATCGTGCCCGCGCCGCCACCCAGCTTGCCGTATGGATGCTCAACGGCACTACCCATGTCGACGGCACCTACTCTTACACGACCGCTCAGGGCAAAACCAAGAGTGGACATTTTACCGCCGACAATGAAGTCGTGGCGGCTGCGCGGTGGCTCCACGACAGCGCAAAATCAGGAAGCATCAAAGCCGCTCCGCACCGCGCGCGGCGCTATCTAGGAGCCGTATCGGGCGGCAGCAAACGTCAAGACATGCTCTATGTACTGCCGGCGGTCTCTGTTTCCTTCCAAAAGCAGTCTGCGAACACCGTTATTACCAGCGGAAACAATACCTATCAGTTTACCGGGGCAACATTCGATGTTTTTGAGAGCGCCAGCGGCGCGCGTGTTGGTACCATCCAGATGGACGGCAACGGTCGAGCACAGGCAACACTCCTACACAACACAGCATACTACCTAGTTGAAACGAAGGCGCCAGCCGGCTATGTCCCCCGCCACGATCGTATTGCCTTTACCACGGGGAATGACGGCGGGCGGGTCGCCATTGATGAACAGCCCGGCACCATCAACCTGCATATCGTAAAACTCGATGCCGCGACGAATGCCGGCCCCCAGGTGGGATCTTCACTCGCAGGAGCAGAGTTCACGTGTGTGTCGCAATCAACCCCTGGATGGGCGCAAATCCTCACGACCGACGAAAGCGGTCGGGCCACCCTCGCCGATGTCCCCTTAGGAACCTTTACCATCTACGAATCAAAAGCCCCCGAGGGCTACCTGCCATCCAACGACAGCTGGACCTATACCGTTGGAGCCGACCAGCTCGGCGATTCAGGCGTGGTCGAGATCGAATCTCGCATTTCCGATATCCCCATTGCGTTTGACCTTGAGATTTCCAAATTCAAGGATTACGACAATAGCGACCAATCCGGCCTGGAGCAGCCGGCGGGTGGTGTTGTCTTTGAGGTTGTCAGCAACAGCTCTCAGCAGGTTGTTGGCACACTGACCACAAACATCTATGGCTTTGCCTCCACCAAAGACCAGCCCGAAGCATGGTTCGGCACAGGCAAGCGACCCGCCGGTGTCCACGGAGCCGTCCCATACGACCGTGCCGGCTACACGATTCGCGAGGTTCCGGAAACCGTCCCCGAGGGTTTTAAACGTGCAGGGGAATGGACCGTCGGGGCCAATCAGATTTCCGACGGGGCCGAGCTTCAATATATTGTGGACAACCACGCGCTGTCGACGCATCTCCAGATTGTAAAACGCGATGCACAAACAGGCGCTTCTGTTCCCCTAGCCGGATTCACCTTCCAACTACTCGACAGCAATCACGAACCTGTCTCACAAACTTGCTGGTATCCAGCACATAACGTAATGGACACTTTTACGACTGACGCGACCGGCACCGTCACACTGCCCGAATCGCTCGTGCCGGGCACCTATTATGTACGCGAAACCTCGGCCAAAAAGCCCTATCTTGTCGGCGAAGAGATCGAGGTAAACATACCCGCCGACATGAACCTAACGCCCGTTGCAATCGCCTCGTATTATGACCACGCCGCGACCGGAAACATCAGGATCGTTAAAACCGATGCCGTAGACGGCAGCAGCCTCGCGGGCGCCGTCTTTGAGATCCGTGCCTCGGGTGATATCGTGCGCCCCGACGGTAGCATTGCCGCACTCGACGGTGAGACCGTCGCGACCGTCACGTCGGATGAAACTGGAGAAGCACGCGCGGACAACCTCCCGCTGGGATCTGGCACCGCACGCTACGAGGTTGTCGAGACTCAAGCGCCGGCAGGCTTCTTGCTCGATCAGACAACCCATATTGTCGACCTTACTTATGCCGACCAGAAAACACCCGTTGTAGAAGCACGGCTTAACGTATCCGACGATTACACCAAGGTTGATATCTCCAAGGTCGATGCAAGCGGCGAGCAGGAAGTGGAAGGCGCACAGCTCACCTTATATGGTCCCGATAAAACCGAAATAGACTCCTGGACCTCATCCGACAAGCCGCACCGCGTCGAACATCTTGCACCCGGCACCTACTCGTTGCGCGAAATGATGTCTCCGCGGACCTATGACCTTGCCGATGAGATAACGTTTGAAATAAAGGATACGGGAGAAGTCCAATCCGTCGCGATGAAGGATGCGCCCATCGAGATCAAAGGACAGGTCGACAAGCGTCAGGAACTTGTCCAACCTATCGGGAAGGGCCTGTTGGCTAACGGCGATGGTAAAAACCGTGCCGCAATGCAAACCAATACGGATGGGCTTTTCTCCTATACCATCGACGCTCGAAACGATTCAACTACCTGGGTTGATGAGTTCACGATTACCGATGATCTTGAGTGTGCCGACGACGATACGGCGAGATTCGTCTCAATCGAAACCCCCGTCGCCATCGGCGACCTCAACGGTCTGTGCAACGTGTGGTATCGCACGACGCCGTTAGACTCGACAGACGTCGATGAGCCGGCAAACGCGACACTTGACGATGGGCACGAAAACCCTTGGCTTGAGTCCGACGAAGTAAAAGAGAGCCTGGGTGAGGATTGCCGCCTCGTCGATTACGACGGCTGGCACCTCTGGAAGGCGGATGTCTCGACCACGGAATCCACCACACTCGAGGCGAAAGAACTCGACCTTGCACCCAATACCGTCGTAACGGACATTCGCATTGAATACGGTGCGGTAGCCGCCGACTTTACGACTCGAAGCGATGCAGATTCTTGGACCCGTGATGATCTCAAAGATGAGCACGACGACCTTGACGATGCCAAAGCAATCCTTGGCACAGACGCTCGGGGCGCAGTCGTGCACATGCAGGCAACGTCGGCTTATACGCCCCAAACCGCACTCACCAACAGCGCGCGCGTCGATCTTTGCCGTAACGGCGGCGGCGATAAACTTGAGTCGCATGACGAGGACTGTGTCATTCAACGCTGTACCCTACCGCAGGATCTACCGGCAACAGGATCAGCTCCCATCGCCGCTTGCATCACCGCGCTCCTGACCTCGGGTGCCGCAGCCCTATGGTTCGCTCGCCTTAGGTCGATCCCAAAGAAGCGCTAGCGCGATGAAAAAGCGGGCGAGACAGTCCCCCGGCTCGCCCGCTTTCAATCATGTAAATTGCCGTATCTACTCTGCAGACGAAGATCCGCCATCAACGATTGCCTGCTCGGACTCAGGAATCCCATCGGCACCCGTGCTCTGTTCTTGCTCCACCTCTTCGCTGATTGCGGAGGCGGGGGTCGAGCCCTTCGCACCCACGATGTAGGCAGCCCCAAATCCTAACGCAATGGCAATCAAGGTCAAAATCACGTAGACAGGCCAATGGCGCTTAATATACGAAAACACGTTGACTCCTTAGAGCTCCGTCTACGAACGGCGGATAACCTCGGTCACGACCTCGGATACCGTGGCAATGTTCGTCGGGTTGACATTGTGGGGCAGGTCGTCCTCGGTACGAGCGCAAGCCAGACGCGTGCCGTCCACGCCGGCGATGGTAAGGGCTCGGCGGCTCGCCTCGAGCGCGGCATAGGCATCGGTCTTGGCATAGGGCATCTCGAGCGCGCCACAATCGACATGGAACGACTTGCACACCTTGCTGACCAGGTTCATGATGCGGCGATCGCCCTTGAGCAGCTGCTGTTCGCCCTCGGCCGTCACTACCGAAAGCCTACCGGCGCCGACGGATTCAAGATTGATAAAGAATACGCCGCGGAGCCTATCGCGATGCGAAGCCAAGAAGGCCTTCATGCCGGCGCCATCACAATCCGAGGCGCCCGTTGCCACAAACCAGATATCGTGACCGAGCAGCTCATCATCGCCCATAGAGGCGACAGCCGAGAGCATATCTTCGGAAGAAGCGCCATCGGAAGACGTAGCGCCACCCTTCCAGCCATCGCTATCGTCCTCGAAGTTATCCCACGAACCGATACCGCGACCGGACTTTTTGGCATCGTAATCGTCTTCGACGCCCAGCCAGTCGCTCATGCTGTCCTGCTCGTTTTTCTTTTTACGACCGAACAGGCCACCCAGGCCGCGCTTACGAGACTTGGGTGCCGCCGGGGCGGGAGCCGAAATGGTCTCGATCGGCTGCGCGCCCGACGCAACGGGCCTAGGAGGCGCAACGGGTGCCGATGTGGGTTCGGGACCCCGGGCGGTAGCAAAGGGATCGTTGACCTGGGCAGAGGGATCGGGAAGGTCGAACAGCGACGTGCGAGACGCAACGTTTGCCTGCTTCATAGACGGCAGCGACGGATCGGGGACCGAAGCCAGAGGAGACGAGGAAGGTGCAGGCGACGGTGCCGACGCCGGATCGGGAACATTCATCTGCGGACGCGGCGATGCTTGGGAGGAAATCTGGGCCATAAGGGAATCGACCGTTTCGTCCTGGGTGGGAGCGACATTGGCAACCGTGGCACCGGAACCACTCGGGGTCGGCATGGTGAAAATCTGCGTGGAGTAAGGCCTCGACTCATCCGTCTCGGAAGTCTCGGAAACCGCAGGCGCTTCCTCCTGCTCGACCTCGGCCGAATCACCTTGATCGGCTGCCGCGTATTGCTCTTCGTCAGAGTTGGCCTCGACGGACTCGTCCTCGGCAGCATCCTGAATTTCGGTAGCATCAATGGGCTCGTCATCGTCTGCCGCGTCGTCCTGCTCATCGGAAGCAGGAAGGGGCTCGGCAATCGCGGTGCCTTGCTTTTCAAACGTTATCGTGGAATCGAACTGCGCGGCATCAAACGACATGGTGCTATCGACGTGCTGCTGAGCCTCGAAAGACGTCGTCGCCTCAACAACATCCGCGGACGCCGGTTGCTGGGACTCAAAGGACGTTGTAGCTTCGGCGGCGTCGACGGGCGCAGACTGCATAGCCTCGTTCTGCTCGAACTCTTGCGCCGCGTGCTCACGTGCCGCCTCGGCTGCCTGCTGCTGAGCGATAGCCTCCTGCTCGGCAGCCTCGCGTGCGGCAGCGCGCTTCTCCTCGAAATCGTCGACAAATTTCTTGCCCTTTGCAAGCGCACCCTTAAAGAAGTTGGAAGCGCTGGCGCCAATCGACGAGAACGCGGATGCAATGTCGGCATGGGGCGTTGCCGCGGGAATCTCGGCCGAGAAATCAGTATCGCTCTCGTAAGACACGCGCCTCGGCTGTTCAACGTAATCGTCGTCAGACTCGTCCGCAACGTCTTGCGCCGGCGCGGCGGGAGCCAAAATGTCCAGTCCTGCCGCGGGATCGATCGCAGACACCGCCTCGGGCTCGGCAGCGGTAACCGCGGCAGACTCATCATCCACGGTGGCAACGGGCGCAGGCGCCGTCACGACGGGGGCAGGCTCGGGCTCAAACGTCGGCTCCTCGCCCTCCTCGTAATCGAGCGTGCAGGACTCGGGAAGCATTCCGAGCGCACGGATGGCATCCGAACCAAAGCGGATGTTGCCGGCGGCATTGCGATAGAGCTTGGGCTCGGGCTCGGCCGCGACAGGCTCCTCCACCGGCTCGGCAGCGGAAACCTCGTCATTGAACTCTTCGGCCTGGACAGCCTGATTCTGATCCTCGGGCACGATGGCGCCAATCAGCGTCTCGTCGGCAGACGCACCCTCAAAGCCTTCGATCTGCTCGTCGAAAGCCTCACCCTGTTCGGGCTCGGTCTGAGTGTCGGGAGCAATCGGCTGACCGAACTCGTCCTCGGCGTAGGTAGGCTCTTCGTACTCGATGGTGTTGCCGTAGTCGTTTTGCTGCTGGGCCGCGGCATACTCCGCCGCTGCACGCGCCATTTCCTCGGCACGACGCTTTTGCTCCCCAAAATAGGTATCGAACGGAACATCGTCGGGAAACTCGTTTTCGCCCTGGAAGGGAGCAACGTTGTCCATAACGCCGAGCATAGCGGCGACAGAAGACTTGTTGCACACCGCGCCGGACGTATAGGGAAGAATATGGCGGTTAGAGATGATGTTTGCCGCGTTGGCAAGTGCAACGAGGGAAGCGAGGATCGCGACAATCCACAGCAGAACCTTGAGCGCGCCGGGGAGCGGCAGGATACGCAGGATGGCAACGGCAGCGGGGGCAACCGTGGCAACGGGCAACAGCTTGGCGATGAGCGCACGATATGAAGCATAAGGCTCGCGGGCGAGCAGCTCAGCACGGGGAGAGTCGTAGTGTGCGACAACGACCACCGGACGGTTGCGCGGGGACGCGAGCGGGCCCGAGGCCTTGTGGTAGGCGATGACATTTTGGCTCACGCCCGTCTTGCCCAGACGCGAAACCACGGGGTGGCCCGTGCGCTCGAGCACGTAAAGAACGGCGCCGACAATAGCCAGCAAGGTGCCGACCAAGCCGATACCGCCGCCGATGCCCATCAGCAGGGCGCCGGCAAACGCAAGAATACCGGTAACGGCAAATGCCAATCTACTGGGCGCCGGGGCATTGAACTCCTGAACCTCGGGATCAAAGCCGTGGTTGCGGAAGATCTGAGCGATATCCTCGGCAGCCAAGCGCTCTTCTTCGCTGCATGCCGGCGTAATGCCGGTGTTCTGCAGCAGGTGGTTAATATAGTTCTGGGTGTTCGCCATGTGCGCTCCACATCCATAATCCGACAAATAGGCCCAATGCATGCACATTAGAACCGTATATAGTCGAAAGTATACCCCGAGCGAGCGCAAACGACCGAATTCGGGCCATCTTAACGCCCCGAGCGGACAAGGATATAGCCTAATCTCCATATCGGACTAAAATCGTGGCAGCAAACTACCTTCTCATGCGAGGACTCTATGACGGCAAGCGACGCGACCGCGACAATTAAAAAGGGAAATTCGGAGCCCAGTTTCGATAAAACGGCTCAGCGCATCCTCAATCTTTTCTTTGTGCTCAATAGCTCCCCCGAACCGCTGACGACCGAGCAGATCGTCTTGGATTCTGACCTGGGATATGGCTCGGGCAATATCGACTCGGATAAGCGCAAGTTTCGACGCGATCGTGACAAACTGCTCGAACGCGGCATCTCAATCAAGGAGGTTCGCCCCACCGGCGCGCAGGAGACCGAGGAAAGCTCATGGACAATCGACCGCGAGCACACGTTTGCGGCAGGCGGCCTCATCACCGCAGACGACGCCGATATCCTGCTCAACGCCATCGACCAGACACTAGCGGCCGGCTCATCCGCTTTTGCCGCACCGCTTGCCGATATTCGCTCCAAGATTGCCTATCTCACCGGCAGGACGACGGTAGACGAGGCGCCGATCAGCCGCTCTCCCACCGTCGATGCGGTTTGGAGCGCCTTTGCCGAGCGATGTGCACTGCGATTTTTATATCAGAACGGACACGGCGAGCAGAAAGAGCGCACCGTCCGCGTCTACGGCATGTTCGAGCGCGAGGGCGTGGCGTATTTCTGCGGCCTCGACAACGTCACCGACGACATCAGGACATTCCGCTGCGACCGTATCGTTCGCGCTTGGCGTCCCTCAAAGGCCTACGCCATCCCTGCGGACTTCAACCTCAGCGATTACCTGTTCTTTGAATTCGATTTTGCCGACCGACCGCCCGTTGCAGCCACGTTCTCGTTCGCCCCTCAGACGCAGATCGATATGATCAACGGCCTCACGCGCGGGCGAGGTGAGCTCGCGCACACCGATGCGGGATGGACCTGGACCGTTGACGTGCGCGATCTTGAAGCCGCCGCCTCATTTTGCATGGTCCACGCCATGGACGGCATGAGGCCCGTGGCCCCTAAATCGCTCAAACAGGCGTGGAACCACCTCATTGAAAGGACGGTGCACGAGCATGCCCGTGCGTAAACTCACCAGCGAGCAGAGGCTCTCACGCGCCATCGACATCATGGAGGCCCTCTACGCCGCCGGCGAGAGCGGCATGACACGAACCGAGATTTGCAGTCGCTTTGACATCACAGGAGTGTCGCTCGACGAGATTCTCGAGATCGTCTCGACGCTCGCGGACCGAGAATCGGGCGCGCGCATCATCTGCGAATGCCGCGGCGAGCGTGTGGTCCTCACCGGTGATACCGGGCGTGTGCTACCGCTGCGCCTGAGTGCCGCCGAGGGCGCCGTGCTCAACCATGAACTTGAATCGTTGGGGATCGAGCCACAGACGGCAGCTCGGATTCGACATGCCCTTCTACCCGAAGAGCTCGGCTATAACCAGCGCGTCTTTGACACCGTCAACCACGGGTCGCACTGGCAGCAGCTGAGCTGCGCCATTCAGGACGGCGTTCGCTGCCGCATCTCGTATCGCTCGATGGACGATGCACGGCCACGCGAGCGTCTGGTCGACCCCTTGCGCATTACGACAAACGGCGACCAAACATACCTAATTGCCTGGGACATCGCGATCGATGAGCAGCGCACCTATCGCATGGATAAAATCGAGGGACTCGCCTTGACGGAAGACTCCGTCGTGCCTCACGCACCGGACGTTGCATCCCTCCGCGATTCCCTTGCCCGGACACAGCGTAGCGCAAAGCTCTTGATGCCATTCGATATGGCGGAGCATCTGGACTGGGCCGGCATTACCCTAATCGAGCACAGCGGGGCAGACACGGCAACGGTAACCGTGCATTACGGCTCCGAGCGTTGGCTACTGAGCCAGGTAATCGCAGCGGGTGGAGCCATCCGCATCTTGGATGACCCCGCCCTGTCAAAGCGCCTGTGCGATATGGCAAAAACCCTCGTCTGTCCGCTTTAGCGCCGCCGCTCGTGGCGTGCGCGCCACAGTTGCAGATAGTGCCCGATCTGCGCCGATTCGATGCGCTGGTAGGAGCTCGTGGGCAGCGACGTTAAGAACTTCTTTCCGTAGCCCTTCGTCACCAGGCGCGGGTCGGCCAGAATCAGCACGCCGCAATCGGTCGACGAGCGGATAAGGCGGCCGGCCGCCTGCTTGACCTCGAGCACCGCCTCGGGCAGCGAATAGCGCGCCCAAGCGCGGTCTTCGCGCAGGTTACGCTCGCACGAGAGCGGGTCCGTGGGGCTCGAGAACGGCAGCTTGGGAATGATGACGCAGCGCAGCGTCTCGCCGCTGGCGTCGAATCCCTCCCAGAAGGCCTTAAGCGCAAAAAGCGACGAGGTCGGCTCGTTGATAAACCGGTCGCGCAGGCGACGAGGAGATGAGTTGCGCTGCTGGCAGTTGAGCTCCAGACGCGCACGGGCCATCTTGGGCTCAACGCGGGCGTACAGGTCTTCCATGTCGCGCCGATTGGTGAACAGCGTGAGCACCGATCCGCCCATGGCAAGGTGGGCGTCGACCAGAACGCGTTCGAGCGCCGTAAGATAGCTCTCACGATCGCGCGGATCGGGGATATCGCCCGCAACGACTACAGCCATGTTCGAATCGAAGTCGTAGCTCGAGTCCAAATGCAACGATGAGGATGTTGAAGCACCAATGCGATCGAGGCCGACTGCGTGGTTAAAGTGTTCAAAGCTTTTGGACACCGTCATGGTCGCCGAGGCAAAGATAGCCGTGTGAACCTCGGGCAGCCACTCGGTTGCCAAGGCCTCGCCAATGTCGATGCGCTCTGCGGTCATTGACTCTCCGCCGGCACGCAACCTGCGATTGACCTGCAGCGAATACACGTAGTGTTCATCGGTGCCGTCGATGATGAGTTTGAGGTTCTCGACCAGCTCGTGCAGGCGGCGCGAGATATCGCCCAGGTCGACAACAACCTCGGGCTTGTCGGCGGCGACGGCTTGCACCAGCGCGTCGACGCTCTTGTCAGCTTGTTCCAATGCATCGATGGCAGCGTAGGCCGACTGTAAGAAATCATGCCAGTCGTCAGATTCGCGCAGCTCGGGGCCAATCCATAGATTGGCATTGTCATAACCCCCACGGGCACGGCGGCCGAGCTCGCGAACGCCATCGAACACGTCGGCGATTGCCATGCTCGCGCGCGCAACCGTCGACGTCGCCTTGGCAGTAAGGCCCAGATAGAGCGTAGAGCCCTCGGAGGCTGCCAAATCACGGGAAACCTGGCTTAGCGCACCGGTGCTCGAGCCACCCAGGCGCTCAAACAGAACGCGTGATTCGTCCGCCGACACCACGCGCGCCCACTGACGGCGCGCCTCGCGCTCGATGGAATGGGCCTCGTCGATTACCCAATGACGAATCGGAGGTAAAATCCTGCCCTCGGCCGCGACATTGCGGAACAGCAGGGAATGGTTGGTGACCACCACGTCGGCATGCGCCGCACGACGGCGAGCGCCGTGGACCAAACATTTATCAGGGAAAAACGGGCAGAGGCGACGAGCACACTCGCGCGAGGCCGTCGTAAAGTCGGGGCGGTTGACGCTGCGCCACCGAATGCCGAGCGAGTCGAGGTCGCCATCGGCTGATTGACAGACGTACGCCATAATGACCGCGACCGCCGTGAGCGTGTCCGCCGGATCGCGCTTGGTGGTAATCTCGACCTGGCTGCGGCTCATGCGCTCAAGCTTGCGCAGACACGGATAGTGGTCATATCCCTTGAGAGCGCAAAATGACAGGCCACCGTCCAGTTGCTCGGCAAGTTTTGGTAGCTCATGGTACATGAGCTGGTCGGCAAGATTGTTCGATTTGGTCGCAATACCAACCGTGATGTTGTTACGGCGCGCTGCCTCGGCAAAAGGCACCAGATAAGCCATCGATTTGCCGACGCCTGTGCCCGCCTCAATTACACGATGAGTGCCCGTGACCAGCGCATCGCGGACCTCGAGCGCCATCGCGATCTGCTCATCACGCGGCTCGTAAGTGGGATACATGCGATTGACCAGGCCACCCGGCGCATAGTCTGCCTCGATTTCTTCGCGACTCGGCATCTTGAGCACCGGCAATTCATCGGCATCCACCCGATCGTCGGCGCGATCGGCCTTGAGAACGTCAGCACGAGCGGCGCTGAGAGAGAAGATAGAACCAGGGTTCTGCCCTGCCAAGAATGAGAAGATAGGACGATAGGACCAAGGCACTTCCGGATGCATGTCGGCTAGGCGCGCCATGAGGCCCTGGGGCAAGTCGGTGAGCGCCACGAGCAACACACGCCATACGCCACACAGGGCGTCGACGTCGGCATTGGCACGGTGTGATACCGAGTCACAGCCAAACAGATCGGCCATAAAAGACAGCTTGTGCGAGGCCAGGCGCGGAAGCGCGATGCGCGACAGCGCCAGCGAATCGATCCAAATATCGCTCACGTTGACGCCGCCTTTGACCGACTCGATAAACGAGCGATCGAACGTGGCGTTATGTGCGATCACCGGGCAACCACCGACAAAATCGGCGAGAGCGGCGACGGCCTCAACGGCCGACGGGGCATCTGCCACATCGGCATTTGTAATGCTCGTGAGCTCGGTAATCTCGGCGGGAATTAGCTGCTTGGGATGCACGAAGGTATCGAAGCGGTCGACGATCTCGCGGCCCGAAAGACGGGCCGCCGAGATCTCGATCAGCTCGTTGTCCTGCACCGAAAGACCTGTGGTCTCGGTATCGAGGACAATCACATCTTCCTCGATAAGGCCGAAGGACTGCGTTTTGGCGCGTTCGGCAAGCGTGGCATAGGAGTCGATGACAAACTGCGGCGTTCCTGACGAAACCGCGTCCTCGATTAGCATGCAATGCCCGCTCGACGAAGGCCCATACGGATCAGGCTGTCACAGACCTGCGGGAACGTCATGTCGTCGGTGTGGCGGATCTCATCCGGATACAGCGACGTATCGGTCATGCCGGGAATGGTATTGGTCTCGAGGATAACGGGGCCGTCCTCACTCACAATAAAGTCGCTGCGCGAGATACCTAGGCAACCGAGGGCCTTGTGAGCAGCACAGGCAAGCTCCTGAGCGCGAGCGTAATTCTCGGGTGAAATCCGCGCCGGAATACGATGGATGTCCGTAGGGTCGACATACTTCACGTCCAGATCGTAGAACTCACAGTCCTCGGGCTTGCGAATCTCGACAATCGGCAGAGCGCGCACGTCATCTTCACCGTATACGCCGACGGTGATCTCGGTACCCTCGATGCACTTCTCGACCAGCACTTTGTCGCCGTACTTAAACGCCTTGGCGATTGCCGCGGGCAGCTCGGAGGGCTCATGGGCCAGGGAAATGCCATAGCTGGAACCGTTGACGGCCGGCTTCACAAAGCAGCGCTCGCCACAAACCTCGACGATATGATCGATATCGACTTCATCGCCCACCTCGAGCGCAAGGCCGGGGGCAATGGGAATGCCCGCCTTGGCGTACAGGAGCTTAGAGACCTCCTTGTCGGCACCGCAGGCGCTGGCAAGCACGCCCGAGGCCGTGTAGGGGATACCCAGGGTCTCCATGGCGCCCTGCATAGCACCATCCTCGCCGTCGGCACCGTGCATGGCGATAAACGCCACGTCAAAGCCGCCGGTTGCCATGGTTACCATAAAGTCATCAGCGGCCGTATCGAGCAGCTCCACCGAGGTGTAGCCGGCTTCCTTCAGTGCCACTACAACGTTCTTTCCCGAATTGAGCGAGATCTCGCGCTCAGCGGAATGACCGCCCGCCAAGACCGCTACATGCATGTTCTCTAGGCTTTTACCCGGCATGGGCAGACTCCTCCTCTATAATTTCTGCAGCTGATACCATATTGTAGCGATACCCTCTACGTTTCCCCAAAATCGAAAGGCTTCCATGAATCCCAGGACTAAATCTCAGGACATTCGCGACTTGAGCCAAAACGATATTCGCGAGCTCGTGGTCGAACTTGGCCAGCCCGCCTTCCGCGCGAAGCAGCTTATCGAATGGGTCTTCGAGAAGAACGTTTGTTCGTTTGACGATATGACCAACCTTCCCAAGGCTTTCCGCGAGCAGCTTAAAGAGGCTTTTGCCTTTGACACGCCCACTGAACTCACTAAGCAGGTTTCCAAAGATGGCTCGCGCAAGTATCTGCTCGAGTACCACGACGGCGTTTCCGTCGAGACTGTCGGCATGCCCCGTCGTAACAAGCTTTCCGTCTGCGTTTCCACCCAGGCAGGCTGCGGCATGGGCTGTGCCTTTTGCGCTACCGGTCTCAACGGCCTCAAGCGCTCTCTGACCGCTCAAGAGATCGTCGACCAGGTACTTCATGTATCCAACGACTTTGGCGAGCGTGCCACGAGCGTCGTCTTCATGGGCCAGGGCGAGCCGTTTGCCAACTACGACGAGGTTCTCAAGGCTCTGCGAATCCTCAACGACCCCGATGGCATCGGTATCGGCGCTCGTCACCTCACCGTCTCTACCAGCGGCGTTATTCCCGGTATTCGCAAATTTGCCGATATCCCCGAGCAGTTCACGCTTGCCGTTTCCCTGCATTCCGCCATCCAGTCGACGCGCAACAAGCTCATGCCCGGTGTTAAGAAGTACACGCTGCTTCGCCTTCACGAGGCGCTTCAGCTCTACACCGAGAAGACTGGCCGCCGCCCTACCTATGAGTATGCCATGATCGAAGGCGTCAACGATACGAATCCCGAAATGCAGGCGCTCTGCGACTTCTGCGAGGGAACGCTGTGCCACGTTAACCTCATTCAGCTTAACGACATCGAGGGTAGCCCGCTCAAGCCGTCGCCGATTCATAAGGTTGAGGATCTTCAGCGTCGTCTTGAGTCCCGTGGCATCGAGACCACGATTCGTAACTCCCGTGGTAACGATATTGACGCTGCTTGCGGACAGCTGAAGCAGCGCTTCAAGGTTCAGAAAAACGCATAGGGGAGTCGCACCCCAAAACGTTTCATGTGAAACATCGAACGACCCCGGTTGCAGAATATGCAAGCGGGGTCGTTTCATTTATTGACCTAATTTTGAATCAGCTGCTAACTGTCCCATGTTTTACGGCCAAAATAAGGGGTCCTTGTCTCGTGAATCAGACAAGGACCCCTCAAAATATGCTGAGTAATTGTTAGGTACCTAATAGCCTACATTTTCCCATTGGTTGCTAACCCAACCTTGATTAATCTTGGGATTCTTCGTTACCTGAGCAGTACGCATGGCAACATCTTCCGTCATAACATCCATTTTCTTTTTGGAAGTATCGACGATATCTTGCGCGCCACGAAGCAAACGACCTCGAAGTTCATCGTCTGTCGCAATCTTATAACCTGCAAAGGCACCAGCCGCGACAGTCGTCGCCAATGCAATCGTTGTTAAAATCTTATTCCTCATCTTGGCCTCCTTGATCAAACTGAATCATTTCGCCAAGAATACGAGAGAGCTCTTCCTCGTCTTTAAACTCAATCTCAATCTTATTCTTTCCACGCGAGCTCTTCACACGCACGTTGGTATTAAATACCTGACGGAGCACACGGGCAGCCTTTTTAAAAGACTGAGGCGTTGCAGGCCTCGGCGTCTTAGGTGTCTCTCCGGCAGAAAACAACGGAGCAAGATTTTCTGTCGCTCTTACGGAAAGACCCTCTGCAACAACTTTCTCTGCAAGTCGAATTCGAGCATCCTCATAGGGAACCGCAAGAATCGCACGTGCATGACCAGCAGTAAGTTTGCCCTCAAAAATCATCTGCTGAACAACTTCAGGAAGATCGAGAAGGCGCAGCGAGTTTGTAATTGCAGAGCGTGACTTGCTTACTGCCTTCGACAATGCCTCCTGCGTCATACCGCTGGCATCGATGAGCTGTCGATAGCCCTTAGCCTCTTCGACAGGATTCAGGTCAGAACGCTGAAGATTTTCGATAAGAGCGAGAGCCAACATCTCTTCATCATTAACTTCTTTAATGATGACAGGCAGTTCCTCAAGACCAGCAAGCTTTGACGCCTGGTAACGACGCTCACCAGCGATGATCTCATAGCCGTTTCCATGTTTGCGAACCAAAAGTGGCTGCAAAACGCCATGTTCTTGGATTGACTCGCTCAACTCGCGAAGTTCAGTTTCGTTAAAGTGAATTCGCGGCTGGTTAGGGTTGGGAACAATATCCTCAATAGGTAGTTTTGTTTCAGATGATGCATTTGAACCCGCTGCAGCCGAACCACCGGTCTCATACTCGGCCTCAGAGACCAAAGCATTGAGTCCACGTCCCAATCCGCCACGTTTCTTTACACTAGGCACGCTTGATCACCTCTTTTGCAAGGTTCATATACGCTTTTGCACCCTTATTTTGAGGTGCATAGGTAATTACCGGTTCTCCAAAAGACGGAGCTTCGGAAATTTTAACCGTACGGGGGATCAGCGTCTTAAATGCCTTATCACCAAAGTACGATTGAACCTCCTCAACAACCTGATTCGATAGAGAGGTACGCGAGTCATACATGGTCATAAGCACACCATAGGTGTCTAAGCCCTTGTTCAAACGTGATTTGACCATTTTCATTGACTCAAGCAGCTTCGTAACGCCCTCGAGTGCGTAATACTCGCACTGGATCGGAATCAAAACGCTGTCTGCTGCGGTCAAGGCGTTGATAGTAAGCAGGCCGAGCGAAGGAGGACAGTCAATGAAAATAAAATCGAACTCGTCCTGAATCGGCTCAAGCAAATCTTTGAGACGGGTTTCACGAGCAATTGCGCTTACGAGCTCAATTTCGGCGCCTGCAAGCTGAATTGTAGCCGGAATTACGAATACCTTTTTGCAATTTGTATCAAGAACAAGCGATTCTGCAGGCACATCGTTCAACAATGCATCATAGATGCAGTGATCAAGGTCTTCTTTTTCAATTCCGAATCCACTGGTGCTGTTTCCCTGCGGATCAAAATCGACAATCAATGTCTTACGACCCTGCTCACCCAGTGCTGCTGCAAGGTTTACAGCCGTCGTTGACTTACCGACGCCGCCTTTTTGATTGATGATTGCAATGATACGCGTGTCTTTTGCGCTCTTAGAACGCTTAACGTCGCGAAATCCCACGGTCCCTCCTGGTGTGTATTAAAGCTGTCAAACGGAGGATGTTTCACGTGAAACATTCCGAATCGATATCAACCGCCATGTTTCACGTGAAACACTGCAAGTTGTTAATATCCATTATGTTTCACGTGAAACATCTAGGCAAGCGGATTCTTCTTTGCCACGCCATTTGCACGAGGCAATGAAAGGGATGCTGGATGAATCTTCTTAAGAACAATGAACTCCCTGTGGCCCAAGCCTTCAGGCAAATCAATTGCGTCATTCAGAAGCAAAGTGAAGCCGCAAATCTTAGCTGCTGACATGCCGGAAGCAAGCTCCTCATCCGAAGGATTGCCCTTGGTTATAACAAATAGCCCTCCATCCTTGAGGAACGGAGCCGCATACTCAACAAGAATCGGTAGAGGGGCCAGGGCGCGGGCGGTTACAACGGAGAACTGCTTCTTATGGCTTCGAGCATATTCTTCAAGACGATCATGAACCGCATGAGCATGTTTCAGTCCAAGAGCATGAACGAAAGAATTGACAGCATCAACCTTCTTGCCAACAGAGTCAATATAAATAGCTTTACGATGCGTGGATATGGTTACCGGAATACCAGGGAAGCCCGCACCTGTACCCATATCGAGTAAAGCTCCCTCAGGAGCCTTATTGATATAGGGGACCAAAACAAGTGAGTCGAGGATATGAAGTACGGCAGCATCTTCTACGTTAAGAATACGGGTGAGATTGGTTGTCTTATTTGTTTCCAGAACCAAGTCCAAATGATGAATACATCTCCTAAGCTCAACATCAGTTACGCTCAAGGAATACTCTTTGCAATAGGAAGTTAGACGACTAAACATCTCGTCAGCCTGCTGATCGGTAAGTACTAACAACGAAAGCTCCTTTCTGACAAAAATCAGTGTATCGAGAACTTTTGACAAAAAAAGGGGACGTGGAAACCACGTCCCCTTAGCATAAGCTCGAGTAGATTATCGAGCAACAATCACCACATGGCGATCAGGGTCAGAACCCTCAGAATGAGTATCGACGGCATCATTGCCACGAAGTGCAATGTGAACCAGTCGGCGCTCGTAGGCATTCATGGGCGGAAGCGAAACACTCTTATGAGTGCGGATGGCACGCTCGGCAGCAGACTGAGCCATGGAGGCAACCTTGTCCTGACGGCGGCTCTTGTATCCCTCGACGTCCACTACAACCGGATACCTAAAGCAAAGCTTGCGGCTCACCAGCAAAGAGAACATAACCTGAAGGGCATCAAGGGTGCGACCATGACGGCCAATGAGAACAGCAAGATCAGGAGCCGTTACATCCAAAATCAGCTCACCCTCGTCACCCTCATACTCATCGATAGGAGAGTTGGCGGCATCGAAGTGCGAAAGGATGGAACGCAGGATGGAAATCGCAACATCGGCAATGGTGTCGAGCTCCTCATCGGTCAGCTCTTCACCAGCCTTGTAGCGCTGTGCAATCTCGGGATAATCGCCCGCGACCTGCGGGGCAACCTCCTCAAGCATATCCTCGATGATCTCTTCAGACATAACGTACTCCAAAAGTTAGGTACCTAAATAAGATTGATATCCCACTACTTCTTCTTGTGCGGGCGCGGCTTCTTCTCGCGACGAGTGACCTCAACCTGCAGCGGAGCGTTCTTAAGACGCTCCTCCTCATCGGCCTTCGCCTTGTCGATGACCTTCTGCGTCACAAAAATCTGCTGGATAACCTGCCAAGCAGACGAGACGTCGTAGTACAGCAGAACACCAACGGGAAGGCTCCAGCCCATCCAAAGCATCATGACCGTCATGACAACGGCCATCATACGCATGCTCTGAGCCTGCTGGCCGGTCTGGTTGCGCGACATGTAGAGCTGCGGAATCAGGGTCAGGACGGCGAACAGGATCAGGCAAACCAGCGCTGGCAGTGCAACCATAAAGCCATCGGCAAAGGAAGCGCTCGGCGTGGTGGTCAGGTCGGGCAGGATGTTGAAGAACGAGAACGTGCCCTCGTTAAAGTACTGCGGCAGGTTACGCAGCAGCGTAAACAGGGCACACAGGATAGGCATCTGGATCAACAGCGGCAGACAACCAGCCATGGGGTTGAACTTGTTCTCGCTGTAGAACTTCTGCATCTCCTCGGCCTGACGCTGGGGATCGTCGGCATAGCGCTCCTGGATCTCGAGCATCTTGGGCTGCAGCACCTGCATGCGAGCAGTCGACTTGGTCGACTTGAGCATGAGCGGCGTCAGCAGCAGACGGATGATGACCACCAGGATGATGATGGACAGGCCCCAGTCGACCGCAAAGGTCTGGATGAGCTTGAGCAGCTCGAAAAGGATGTTAACGATCCAATCCCACATGTAAGTTTTCCTCCGATAGCGAGTGCCCGCTAGGGCACAGGGTCATAACCGCCGACGTGCAGGGGATTGCAGCGAGCGATGCGCCTCACGGCAAGCCAGCAGCCTCTCAAAACACCGTGCTTCTCAATCGCCTGGATGGCGTATTGCGAGCACGTTGGGTAATAAATGCAGGCGTCAGGCAATAAGGGCGAAATAACCTGTTGATATATGCGAATAGGAGCGATGGCAACACGTCGCAAAACGTGATTGCTCATCGCTCCTCCCCGGCAACGCCGGCGCGCTTCATAAGCGAACGCAACGCCTTGTCCATCTCCTGCGGCGAGGAAACCCTCGTCTTGGGAGTTGCAAACAAGATGATGTCATAACCCGCAACGGGAAATCCGCAGCTGCGGGCGGCCTCGCGCATCACACGCTTAGATCGGTTGCGCACGACGGCACAACCGAGTCGCTTAGCACCAACGAAGGCGACCCTTCCGGAGTCGCCTTCGCCAACCGATTCACATATGGTCATTCGAATCAGAGGGTGATTGAAACGACGCCCCTGACTGAACACATGCTCGAAATCTTGCCGAGACTTAATAGTCTTCATGCGAGATGTGTGTATCGCTGCTAGACAGTGAGACGCTTGCGGCCCTTGGCGCGACGACGGGCGAGCACGGCACGACCACCCTTAGTGGCCATACGGGCACGGAAGCCATGGGTCTTGGCACGCTTACGCTTATTAGGCTGATACGTACGCTTCATCTTAAGTTCCTCCTGCTGCATTTCGAGTGTCCGCGGGGACGCGGACGCAGATATAGACACGTGAGCTTGAAGATTGTAGGGAAATCAATGTTCAAATGTCAAGAAATCAAAGGTAAAAGGTTGCGCAGTTCACACGGTTCCCCCATAAGCACAACCGAAATTTGCGCCTCATGGCAACTTTTCACGATATTTCATCGAGTTTTCAACAGGTCATGTTGGCAATGTTGAGAACTTTTCGTCTGTTTTCCAAAGTTTTCGACAGGTTTTGAAAAGTTGTCGAAAGATGAGAAACATTGCACAGTGAGCTACTATTTGTTCGAAACCTTTTGGAAGATTGCGAGCGGCATGTCTGACGACTTTTACACCATGGTCGATTCCGGAGACCCGGCACCCGACAACGAGCACATCACCGGCGTGCGCGAAGAGCGTGCGGAAGGCGAGCAGACGACCGCGCAGGCGCCAAAAGCCATGTACGCCGCACGCATCGCCGTCTATGACGACATGCTGTCGACACCGCGTGTGATCGTCATTGATCCGCAAGATGTCCGCACGTATTTGGAAGAGACGACCAACACCGTCTACCAGTGCATGAAAGAACAAGGTGGCCATATCTCGCTCATGGTCATCCGCGAGATTGTCGAAAACTATATCCACGCACACTTTGCCGAGCCCATCATCTCGATTCTGGACGGCGGAGACACCATCCGCTTTGCTGATCAAGGACCCGGCATCGACGACAAGGAGCGCGCTTTCGACTTTGGCGTTACCAGCGCAAACAGCAAGATGAAGCGCTATATCCGTGGAACCGGAGCAGGGTTTCCCATGGTGCAGGAGTATTTGGAAAACGCCGGCGGTGCCGTATCCATCGAGGACAACATGGGCAACGGCACCGTGGTTACGGTAAGCCTGAACCCTAAACGCGTGCAGGAAATCGAGCGTGCCGGCGGACGCGGTGCTGCCGTGCGGCCCGAGACGGAGCAGCCCACATATCCCCTGCCGGGAGCTTTTGCGCAGCAGCCCATGGCAACGCAGCAGATGCAGCCCCCCGTGGGACAGATGCAGCAGCCCGGAATGCTTCCTACACAAGGACCCCAAGCGGCATCGATGTCGATGCCGCCAAACATGCCAGAGGCCATGCCGCTGGCGGATCAGGATGCAGCAGCAATGCAGCAGGCGGCGGGGGCACCGGGTGGCCAGCAAATGGGCTATCAGCCGTACCAACAGGGATATCCATATCAGCAGATGCCGCCACTGGGGTATGGCCAGCAGTTCCCGCAGCAGCACCAACAGGGATATCAGCAGCCGTACCAGCAGATGCCGCAGCAGCAGTACAACCCTTGGGCCCAGCAGATGCCTCCGCAGCCTTACCAACAGTGGCCTCAAAGTTTTCAACAGCAAATGCCGCCGATGCAGAGTTCTCAACAACCAGCAGCTCAAATGATGTATCCTAATGCAGCAAATCAGTATGCACAGCCACAACCGGACGTGTTCGTAAGCGATCGCGGCAACGCCGCGCTGGGCTATCTGGCGCAAAATCAAGCGTGCGGTGCAACCGATCTGGCGAGGGCGTTTGGAAACTCGGCCCCCACTTGGTCACGCACGCTCAATGACTTGGCGCAGGCCGGCTTGGTCATCAAGCATGGCCAGAAATACCATCTGACCGAACTCGGCGCCGCTCGCGTGCGAGCTCAGAGCTAAAGAACGGGAGAGACAGTGGACGAGGAAGCAAGCATCATCCTGGGGGATGCCATCGCCTTTTGCCAGCGCGACGGCCAAGATGCACGCCTCATCAACATGCTGGGGCAATCGCGCGCCATAAGCCTGACCGAAGATACGCTCACGATCGAGGCCCCCTCGCGTTTTGCCATCGCGCAGCTCAAAAAGCATCAGCCGACTATTGAGGCCTATCTGGAAGAAATCGCCTTTGCACCGATTGCGCTCGACATCGTGGCACCGCAAGGCGCCGCGACGGAATCCGCTGCCGCGACGGCGCCGACCACGGCTCCCGCTGCTTCCCCGGCGGTGCCGGCCTCCGCAGGCAACGTGCCGACAATCGAGCACCAGCACAGCGATGTTTCCCGTGAAACCATGGCACCGTTGCCGGCCGCGGCGGCGACGTCAACGAACGCACCCGTCACGCACATGCCCATCGCTCACGACGCAGCGGCGGGCGCGGATTCGGGCATTGCAATCAAGAACACGCTGTCGGCCGATGATTTTCGTCGCATGATGAACCAGATGAAGGGCGGAGCGCCGACTAAATCCACGCAAGCTGCGACCCCCGCTTCACCCATGCCAGCACCGACCGTGCCGGCCGAGCAGAATACGGATGGAGCCCCGCTCGGCGCAAACTCAAAATTTACCTTTGAGAACTTTGTCTACGGCCCCGAGAACAGCCATGCCTATCGCTCGGCACTCAAGTTTGCCGCCCTCGCGGACGAGCGCGGCACGTGCACATCACTGTTCATCTACGGCAAATCGGGCCTGGGCAAGACGCACCTGCTACTTGCCATCAAAAACGAGCTCGCCGAGAAGTCGCCCGAGATCAAGGTCAAGTATGCCAACTCCCAGGCATATCTGGACGACCTGATGACCGAGTTCGACCGCCAAAAGAAGAGCACCGCTCCCATCATGCAGGCGTACCACGGCGTGGACGTGCTCATCATCGATGATATCCAAAACATCATCGGCAAGCGCGCGAGCGTGGACTACTTTTTCCAGCTCATGGACGAGTTCATCCGCAACAACAAGAAGGTCGTCATCGCGGCAGACCGTGCCCCCAAGGACCTGAGCATGGACGAGCGTCTGACCAGCCGCTTCAACGCCGGCATGCTCTGCCTGGTCGCAGAGCCCAGCTACGAGATGAAATACAAGATCTTGCAGCGCTATTACGAGAACACCATCGTCGCCGCTCCCGAGGCAGGCGACGACTCGCTGCTGGCGGCCTATGGAGGCGACGGCGGACACCTGACCGACGAGCACTTTAAACACATGGCCGAGGTCTCGGGCACCAACATCCGCGAACTCGAGAGCTTTTGCGAGCGCTGCGCCGGCGAGGCGGGCGACCGCGAGCGCGAGGGCGGGGAGCTCACCTTTGACGATATCGACGCCATCGCCAGCCAGTACTTCGACACATCGGCCAAAAAGATCAACGTGCAAACGGTTCAGTCCGTCATTGAAGAGCAGTACGGCGTGACGCACGAGGAGCTCATCGGCCCGCGTCGCAACGCCAATATCGCCAAAGCGCGCCATATCGCTATCTACCTGGCCATCGAGATGTGCGAGATGACGACCACGGCGGTGGGCGCCGAATTTGGCAACCGCAACCACTCGACCGTCAGCACGAGCTACAAAAAGGTCCAGAAGATGATCCAGGAAGACCGCACCGTCACCGAAGACCTCAAGTCCTTGCGCGATAAAATTACACTGCGCTCGTAGGGAAATAGAGACACCTGTTGAAAACTTGTCGAAACCACGGGCATAAGGTGTCTAAAACCCAACCCGCGGTGATGAAAAGTTTTGCGCAGGTTTTGAACGTGGAAAACCACCCCCGTTGCACACAGGTTGCTGTCGATTCTCTTTCTGGGTCTGACCTGCGTCTTTGGGAGTAATCAACAGTTTCGTCAGTGCTATTACTATTATTAAGATATTTATATCTATAGAAAGGTATTAAAAGATGAAGTTCACCGTCAGCCAGAGCTCGCTTACACAAGCCATCGGCGTCGTTATGAAGGGTGTCGCTTCGGCATCCACCCTTCCCATCCTGTCGGGCGTGCTCGTTAAGGCCCAAGACGGCATCTTGGAATTCCAGACCTCTAACTACACCATCTCGATTCGTCACCGCATCGCGGCGCATGTCGAAGAAGAGGGCGAGATGGTTATTCCCTGCAAGATGCTCTCCAACATCACCAAGACCCTCCCCGATGCTCCGGTCACCTTTGAGCTGTCCGAGCGCCAGGTGCTGATTGGTTGCGAGAAGAGCTCTTTCCGCCTGAACACGCTCGATGCCAATGACTTCCCCGAGTTTCCGGCCTATGCCATCGAGAGTGCCGTGGAGCTGCCGACCGATATCTTGTCCGAAATGGTCGGCCGCGTGTGGCGCGTCACCTCGACCGACAAGGCCCGCCCCATTCTAGGCGGCGTGCACATGAAGGTCGAGAACAACACCGTGCGCCTGGTGGCGACCGATTCCTTCCGCTTGGCCGTGTGCGATACGCAGGTCGAGACCTCGACCCTCGAGGGTTCCTTTGAGCTCAACGTTCCGGCCGACGCCTTTAACGACGCGCTGAACATCATGGCCAGCCAGGCGACCATCATGATCGGGGCTACCGACACCCAGGTCGTCTTCGAGGCCGGCAACACCACCTACGTGTCGCGCCGCATCGAGGGCGTGTACCCCAACTACAAGCAGCTCATCCCCGATTCGTGCGTGACGAGCGTCAAGATCGACGTCGCCGCCTTTAACGCCGCCCTCAAGCGCGTGGCCGTTATCGCGAGCGCCAACCCCGCCGTCAAGTTCGAGATCGATGTCGAGAACGGGCAGATGGGCCTGTCCTCCATTTCCAATGACCAGGACCTTGCGCAGGAGACGATCGATGTCGAGGCCGAGGGCGAGTCGGGCACCATCGCCTTCAACTACCACTACATCTTCGGGTGCCTCAATGCCCTGTCCAAGGAGAAGGAGATCACGCTGGAGCTCAAGAGCTACTCGCAGGCGGGCATCTTCAAGTCCTACGACAAGATCAACTACCTGTACCTGGTCATGCCGGTCCGCATCTAGCAACTGCCCTATGACCATGTTCGCCCGCGATCTTTCCGTCGCGCACTACCGCAGCTTCGATAGCTATCGCCTTGCCCTGGACGAGGGCGTGACGATACTTGCGGGACCCAACGCGGCGGGAAAGACCAATCTCATAGAGGCGCTGCAGCTGCTGACGAGCGGCGCCTCGTTTAGGCATCCGACCGCAGCCGAGCTCGTCCATGACGGCGTGGGCTCGTGCAAGGTCGAGCTGAGGCTCGAGGGCGACGGCCGCGTGCTTGATATGGGATTGAGCGCGGAGGACGGTAAGCGCTCGTTTAGCCGCAACAGCAAGAGATGCTCTGCCGCCGGTGTGCGCGGGGTTCTGCCGAGCGTGCTGTTTTGCCCCGACCATCTGGACATGGTTAAGCGAGGCGCCAGTGTGCGCCGCGCCGCCCTCGATGACTTTGGCATGCAACTGAGCGCACGCTATGCCGATCTTGCGAGCACCTATGGGCGCTGCGTGACCCAGCGTAACGCCTTGCTCAAGGAGACCTGGTGCTGCCGCGAGATGCTCGGCGCGTGGAACGATTCGATTGCCCGCGCGGGCTCGGCCCTGCTCGTGCACCGGTTGGCTCTGCTCGACCGGCTGGCGGGCCATATGCACACTGCCTACGGGCAAGTGGCATCCGGTGAGGCTGCCAACGTGACCTATACGTCCACGCTGGGGGATTTGCCCCAGGTCGATGATCGCGAAGAGCTGAAGGGCTGGGCGTACGAGCGCATGCTGGCTGCCCTTGATGAGCACGCCGACGAGGAAATTCGCCGCGGCGTGACGTTGGTGGGACCGCATCGCGATGAGATTGAGTTTACCGTGGCGGGTCGTTCCGCCCGCTCGTTTGCCAGCCAAGGTCAGCAGCGAACGTTGGTTCTGGCCTGGAAGGTGGCGGAGGTGGCCGTGGCTCGCGATGTCCTGGGCACCGCCCCATTGCTGCTTTTGGACGACGTGATGAGCGAACTCGACGGCGAACGCCGCGGTGCTTTCCTGCGGCTGATCGGCGATGATATCCAGACGGTCATAACCACGACCAACCTGGGGTACTTTACCGATGATCTGCTTGATCGAGCCAAGGTGGTGAGCATGGGTGAGATGTGCTAATTACGAGCGCGAGAGCGAAACGGTCACCTTTAGTGGGTTTTTGAACGCAGAGCGCCAGCGCATCCTGGCGGCCGCGACACCTGAGCGCCGCGCGCAGATGGAGACTGCAGAGGAATCTCGTGCGGTCTATCGCGCGTGGAATGCGGTGTGCTCGGGCACGCGCGAGGGGCGGCATGTGACGGGTTTGCGCTACCTGCCCGAGTCCGATGAGCTGCTGGTATATCTCGACTCGCCCTCGTGGACGCAGGAAATGACGCTGTTGCGCGAGATCATCCGCGCGCGTATGGAGCGCGCCGGTGCGCATGTGGACGGCCTGGTGTTCAAAACCACCGCGCCCGGTCACACGCCACCCGCCGCCAAGGAGCGCCTGCGCCCGGCGACGACCGAGCGCCCGCCGGCCCCGCACGCCGACCTAAGTGAGGCCGAGCGCACCGAGATCGAGCGCCAAGTGGCACCCATCGAGGACCAAAAACTGCGCGAGGCCCTCGAGAACGCCATGAGAGCCAGTGCCGAGTGGGCCAAGGGCGTGCAAAGCAAAAAAGAGCCTTAAATCGCATCTGGTGGCCTTGTAGAGCCAAATACCCTCGTTCCCGAGTGTATTTTTTTACGATAAACTAGTAAGGCTGTACACATTTTCTTGACTGAAGGAGGACGTGTGGCAAACGAAAACGATTACGATGGCGGCGAGATTAAGATTCTCGAAGGTCTCGAGGCTGTTCGTAAGCGCCCGGGCATGTATATCGGCTCGACGAGCGCCAGCGGTCTGCATCACCTGGTGTGGGAGATCGTTGACAACTCCGTCGACGAGGCCATGGCCGGTTTCTGCACCGAGATCCAGGTGACGGTCCACGCCGACAACTCCATCACGGTCGTCGACAACGGGCGCGGTATCCCCGTCGACGAGCACCCTGTTAAAAAGATCCCGACGCTCGAGGTCGTCATGACGATCTTGCACGCCGGCGGTAAGTTCGATAACTCGGCCTATAAGGTTTCGGGCGGCCTGCACGGCGTGGGCATCTCCGTCGTCAACGCACTGTCCAAGCGCGTGGTCGTTCAGGTTCGTCGCGAAGGCAACACCTACGAGATGGAGTTCTCGCGCGGCAAGACCGTCAAGAAGATGGAGGTCGTGGGCACCTCGGATTCGACGGGCACCACCGTCACCTTCTGGCCCGACGACGAGATCTTCGAGACCTGCATTTACGATTTCGATACACTGCACAACCGTCTGCAGGAGACGGCGTTCCTCAATAAGAACCTCAAGATCGTGCTGACCGACGAGCGCGAGGCGACTCCCCACGTGGAGGAGTTTTGCTACGAGGGCGGCATCATCGACTTCGTCAAGTTCCTCAACGAGGGCAAGGACGTCCCCGAGGCCTTTAAGGAGCCCATCTACATCGAGGGCAAATCGGACCCGGACGCACCTGTGGCCAAGATGGGCGAGGTCGAGGTTTCCCTGCAGTGGAATAGCGGTTACGGCGAGAACGTCATGTCGTTTGCCAACGACATCTACACCCCCGAGGGCGGCATGCACCTTGAGGGCTTCCGCACCGCGCTCACCCGCGTGATCAACGATTACGCGCGCAAGCAGAACCTGCTCAAGGAAAAAGACACCAACCTGACCGGCGACGATGTGCGCGAGGGCCTTTCGGCCGTTATCTCGGTCAAGCTGCCCGATCCGCAGTTTGAGGGCCAGACCAAGGCCAAGCTCGGCAGCTCCTACATGCGTGCGCTCACGCTCAAGATCGTGACCGATGGACTGACCGATTACTTGGAGGAGCATCCCAAGCCCGCCCGCGAGATCGTCAAGAAGGCGCAACAGGCCTGCAAGGCGCGCAACGCCGCCCGCAAGGCGCGCGAGGCGACCCGCCGCAAGAGCCTGCTCGAGACGGCGTCCCTGCCTGGTAAGCTCGCCGACTGCTCGGTGCGCGATGCCGAGCTGACCGAGCTCTTCATCGTAGAGGGCGACTCGGCAGGCGGTTCGGCCAAGGACGGCCGTCGCCGAGACATCCAGGCGATTCTGCCCCTGCGCGGCAAGATTTTGAACGTCGAACGCGTTGGTGACCATCGCGCGTTCTCGAGTGACACCATCCAGTCGCTGATTACCGCGATCGGTTGCGGCGTCACGACGAGTGCCGGCGACGGCGGCGACTTCGATATCACCAAGGCGCGCTACCACAAGATCATCATCATGACCGATGCAGACGTCGACGGTGCGCATATCCGCATCCTGCTGCTGACGTTCTTCTACAAGTACATGCGTCCGCTGATCGATGCCGGTTACGTTTATGTTGCCTGCCCGCCCATCTTTGGCATTAAGGTGCGCAACAAGATCCACTACGTGTATCCCAACGGCCGCCAGCCCGAAGACGAGATCCTGCGCGACACCATCCAGAGTCTGGGCCTGAACCCCGACGATAACGACGAGGACGGCAAGGCCAAGGACGGCAAGATCACCAAAAAGCGCAAGGGCTATACCGTCCAGCGCTACAAGGGCCTGGGCGAGATGGACCCCAAGCAGCTTGCCTCGACGACGATGGACCCCAAGACCCGCATCCTGCAGCGTGTGTCGATCGAGGACGCCGTGGTGGCGGATCGCGCCGTGCGCGAGCTGATGGGTTCCGAGGTCGGCTATCGCCGCGAGTACATTGAAAAACACGCGCACGACGCGCGCTTCTTAGACGCCTAACCTGTTCGGCTTTCCCAGCCACCGCACCTTCGCCCTCAATCGTCGGTCGCGTACCCAAGTACGCTTCCCTCCTCTTTCGAGCGAATCTGCGGCACCTGGAAAAGCCGTCTCCGTGGCAGGATGATTAATGGACCACGCAAACCATGAGGAGGTAACGTGGCAGACGATATCAACAATAACGAGGGTATGGACGAGGCCGGCGATGCCGGTATGCCCGATGATCTGAAGCGCCTGCTTGCCCGTGCTGAGCAGGGCGAGGACGGCGACCCGGACGCCTATAACCCCGATGCCGATGATGATGAGGAAGAAGACGACGCCGAGCTCGAGGAGAGCTTTGGCGAAGTCGACCGTGGCGCCTCGGCCGGTGAGGATATCAACGGCGGTCAGCTCCAGATTTCGGAGTTTGGCCGCGAGATGAAGCAGTCGTTCATCGAGTATTCGATGTCGGTTATCACGGCGCGCGCCCTGCCGGACGTGCGCGACGGCTTAAAGCCGGTGCACCGTCGCATCCTGTATGCGATGAACGAGAGCGGCATCTACCCCAACCGCCCGCACAAGAAGTCAGCTTGGACGGTCGGCGAAGTTATCGGTAAGTACCACCCGCACGGCGACTCCGCGGTCTATGAGGCCATGGTCCGCCTGGCACAGTGGTTCTCCATGCGCACGCCGCTCATCGACGGTCACGGCAACTTCGGCAACATCGACGGCGACGGCGCTGCGGCCATGCGTTACACCGAGAGCCGCCTGGCAAAGCCCGCCATGGAACTGCTACGTGACTTGCAGAAGGATACCGTCGACTGGCAGCCCAACTACGACGAATCGCTCGCCGAGCCCGTGGCACTGCCTGCGCGCTTCCCCAACCTGCTGGTCAACGGCAGCCAGGGTATCGCCGTCGGCATGGCCACCAACATCGCCCCGCATAACCTCACCGAGGCGATCGAGGCCACCTGCTACCTGATCGACAACCCCGACGCCACCGTCGACGAGCTCATGCAGATCATGCCCGGTCCGGACTTCCCCACTGGCGCCATCATCATGGGCAGCGCTGGCATTAAGCAGAGCTACGAGACCGGTCGCGGCTCCATTACCGTGCGTGCCAAGGCACATGTGGAGTCCACCAAGACCGGCCGCAGCCGCCTGGTCTTTACCGAGATTCCCTACATGGTCAACAAGGGCACACTGCAGGAGAAGATCGCCCAGCTCGTCAACGATAAGCGCATCGAGGGCATCTCTGATATGCGCGATGAGTCCAACCAGAAGGGCATCCGTCTGGTCATCGAGCTCAAGAAGGGCGTCATTCCGCAGGTCGTGCTCAACAATCTGTATAAGTACACCTCGCTGCAGACGACCTTTGGCGCCAACAACCTGGCACTCGTCAACGGCGTTCCCAAATGCCTGAGCCTGCGCGAGATGCTGCAGCACTACATCGACCACCAGGTCGACGTAGTCACCCGCCGCACCCGCTTCGACCTTAAGAAGGCCCAGGCCCGCGCGCATATCCTTGAGGGCTACTTGATGGCTCTCGACCATATCGACGAGGTCATTAGCATCATCCGCTCCTCGCAGACCGACTCCGAGGCCAGCAGTCGCTTGATCGAGCGCTTTGGCTTTACGCCCGAGCAGACCACGGCCATCCTCGAGATGAAGTTGCGCCGCCTGACCGGCCTGGAGCGCGACAAGATTCAGGAAGAGTTGGACGGCCTGCGCCGCGCCATCGCCTACTACGAGGACCTGCTGGCGCATGAGGAGAAAATCCTGGGCGTCATCAAGGAAGAGATGCGCGAGATCTCCAAGAAGTTTGGCGACAAGCGCCGCACCGAGATCAGCCAGGTTGAGAAGGACCTGGATGTCGAGGACCTCATCGCCGACGAGGATATGGTCGTGACCATCACCCACACCGGCTACGTTAAGCGTATCCCGGTGGCTGCCTACCGTGCCCAGAAGCGCGGTGGCAAGGGCGTGTCGGGCGTCAACCTCAAAGAGGATGACGTTATCGACGAGATGTTTATTGCGTCCACGCACGAGTACGTGCTGTTCTTCTCGAGCAAGGGCAAGGTCTATCGCCTGAAGGTACACGAGCTGCCGGTGGGTACGCGTCAGGCCCGCGGCACCGCGATTGTCAACCTGCTGCCCTTCGAGGAGGGCGAGAAGATCGCGAGCGTCATCAGCTGCCGCGAGTTCCCTGCCGACGAGTACCTAATGTTTGCCACCAAGAGCGGCATGGTCAAGAAGACCGTGATGAGCGCTTACGATCGTAGCCGCCGTGATGGCCTGATCGCTATCAATCTGCGTGACGACGACGCACTGCTGAACGTGCGCCGCGTGCGCGAGGGCGACAAGATTATCCTGGCCACCACCGCGGGCAAGGCGATCATGTTCTCCGAGGAGCAGGTGCGCGCCACCGGCCGCGATACCAGCGGCGTTCGCGGTATCGGTATGAAGGACGGCGTGAGCGTTCTGGGCATGGAAGTCACTAACGGCAACGGCGATCTGTTCGTCATCACCGAGCGCGGCTACGGCAAGCGTACGCCGGTCGCGGACTACCCGGAACAGAATCGTGGCGGTCAGGGCGTCTACACTATCCAGATGACCGAGCGTAAGGGTAACCTCGCGGCCATGAAGACGGTGGGCCCGCAGCACGAGCTGTTCATCGTGACGGAGGGCGCGACGGTCATTCGCGTCAAGACCGACGAGATCAGCCAGACTGGCCGCGCCACCCAGGGCGTCAAGATGATGACCGTCGACGACAATGACCGCATCTGCGCCGTAGCCCGCATGACGGCCGCCAAAGAGAAGCCCGAAGGCGAAGCCACAGAAAACGGCTCTGCCCCCGAAGAAACCCCTGTCGATCTAGGCGACGGCAACGACATGCCAGAAGATCTCCTAGACGAATAAGAGACCCTAGCTGGTAAAAATTATCAGACCCCATATATCGGCGGTCGGCGCACTGCGCGCCGGCCGCTTTTTTGAAAATCTTTGAACCCCACGTCGGCCCCGGCTGCCCGGCGGCATGCGAAGTCGATCGCGAGTTCCGCACGAGCCGGAGAGCGCTTAATGTGCTCTCCGTGCGAGCAGAACTGTCCGAGCAGGCGACTTCGCATGCCGCCGGGCAGCCGGGACGAACACCCTTCAAAGATTTTCAAAAAAGTTGTTGACGCGCGCGTAACGACTCGTCTAATATATCCCTTGCGCGATGGACCTGTAGCTCAGTTGGTTAGAGCGTCCGGCTGATAACCGGGAGGTCACAAGTTCGAATCTTGTCAGGTCCACCACTTTCTTTCGCAATAAACACCCCAGCGAGAGCCGAGTCGCCGCTGGGGTGTTTATTACTGTCTCCGTGGGGGTTTAGCTCAGCTGGGAGAGCGCGGGCTTTGCAAGCCTGAGGTCAGGGGTTCGATCCCCCTAACCTCCACCATGATGGACCTGTAGCTCAGTTGGTTAGAGCGTCCGGCTGATAACCGGGAGGTCACAAGTTCGAATCTTGTCAGGTCCACCATCAAAACTGTGAAGAGCCCTGGGGCATTGCCTCGGGGCTTTTTTCTTGTCTGCGATAAATCTCATTTTGGTTTTGTGTGCTGTGCGAAAGATTGGGTAGTATAGCTATTCAATGCGGTGGAGCTGCCGCGTGTTAACCGCTACGTACCGGAGGTGTTCCATGGTTCGTGTCGACATAGAGACTATCGTCATGGCCGCCGGTCCCGTGCCATCGCTTATCGTGCTTCGCGAGCGCTGCAGCAAATCGGACTCGCCCGCGCCACTGCGTTCTCTTTCCATTCAGACTGGTTCGTTTGAGGCTGCTGCCATTAGCCGTGGCATCGATAGCGGCCGCGCCGAGCGCCCGATTACCCATGACCTGTTGCTCGATACTGTTGGCGCCCTGGGCGCCAAGCTCGAGCGCATCGAGATCGTTCGCGCCGAGCCGCCGGTGTTCTACGCGACGATCGTCGTACTGGCCGATGGTGACGAGCGCAAGATCGATGCCCGTCCCAGTGATGCCATTGCCCTTGCCGTGCGCAGCAATGCCCCCATGTTTGTGGAGGACGACATCATGAATCGCCTGGGCACCGTTTCTGCCCATGCCGAGGAAGTTGACGACGAGCAAGAGTTCGAGAAGTTCGACGAGTTCGTCCATACGCTCTCCCCCGATGACTTCTAAATGCGGGGCGGCCAGGATGTGGAGCGTTCGCTGATGACCGGCGGTATGTCGGCTGAGGCAGCGGCCATTGCGCGCGAGGCCCAGATGCGCTCGGAGGCTTCTGAGGCGGCTCGCATTGCCTATGTGACGCAGGCCCGCACGCTTCGCGAACGCCGCGGCTCGTTTATCAAGATGGTTGTCGTCTCCGCCCTTGTCGCGGCAATCTGCTCGCGCCTTCGTGGTACAGTTGGTGCGCTTGGGTTTTCGATCTCTACGGGCCTGGTGATCTGGGGCGTGGTCGATGCGGTCATGCTGACCAGTCAGATCAAGGTGCTCGACAAGCGCGCGATGGATATGATGCGCACCCGCGACGCTGCCGCTAAGATCGCCGCCGAGGCACAAGAACTGTAATGACGCCAGACTCGATGGGAAGGTCTAAAGATGGCACAGGATATGCAGGACGCCGGTAACGTCTCCGCCGAGCTCGACGCCATGGTGTGCGATCTGATCGGCGCGTTCTTGGACGACCTTGCCGCCGGCGAAAACCCCGGCGTGGTCGTGGCAATTGAGGACGCCGCTTCCAACCGATATCTGGCGGCGCTCGACGAGGACGGCGAAGAGGCATGCCTGGAGGCGGCCACCAACTTTATCTCCGAGCACAAGATGGGTCTTAAGGACGAGGGCCTGGGCCGTATCGCCCGCTATGCCATCGGCTATACCGGCTGCGTCGAGATTGACGGCGGCTACCACGACGCCTTGCTCGTGAGCTTTTTCGAGACGACGCTCGAGAGCGGTTTTTCGGCATACGTACTGTACGAGGGTGTGGGCGCCGGCGATGGTTTTATGTGGAGCGACCCTGAACCTGCAGGTGAGGAAACCCCTCTTATCTAAAATCGCTAAAATAAACGAGTTTTCGGTAAAAGGCTCAATATTCCCGCCGAGCGTTGTGTTGCTGGGCGGGTCGCATACGCGTGCCGTTTGTATATAGATAGAAGATAGGGGAACTACATGCGCGTAGACAATCTGAGGAACATCGCCATCATCGCTCACGTCGACCACGGCAAGACGACGATGGTCGACAAGCTCCTGCGTGCCACGGACGCCTTCCGTGCCAACCAGCAGGTCGAGGACCGCGTCCTGGATTCCAACGACCAGGAGCGCGAGCGCGGCATTACGATTCTCGCCAAGAACATCTCTATCGAGTACAAGGACGTTAAGATCAACGTCATCGACACTCCGGGCCACGCCGACTTTGGCGGCGAGGTCGAGCGCGTACTGCGTATGGCCGACGGCGCCCTGCTGCTGGTCGACGCCTTTGAGGGCCCCATGCCCCAGACCCGCTTCGTGCTGCGTCACGCTATCGACACCGGCCTCAAGATCATGATCGTCATCAACAAGATCGACCGTCCGGGTGCTAACCCCGAGAAGGCCTACAACGACTGCCTCGACCTTATGGCCGACCTGGGCGCCACCGACGACCAGCTTGAGTTCGCCATGGAGCACGTGGTCTACGCCAGCGCCATGAATGGCTTTGCCCGTCTTGATCCCAACGACGGCAACATGGACATGTATCCGCTGCTCGATATGATCATCGACGACATGCCCGCGCCCGAGGTTGACGAGAACGCCCCGCTGGCCATGCAGTGCGTGACCATCGACCACTCCAACTTTGTCGGGCGCATCGGCATCGGCCGCGTGTACTCCGGCACCATCCACCAGGGCGACCAGATCCTGGTTGTCAAGAACGACGGCTCCAGCGCCACCGCTACCGTCAAGCAGCTCTTTACCTTCGACTACCTGGGCCGCACTGAGTGCCAGGAAGTCGGCGCCGGCGACATCGCTGCCGTCGTGGGCATCGACCGCACCGATATCGGCGATGTCTACACCGATCCCGAGAGCCCCGTCGAGCTCGAGCCCATCGAGATCGACCCGCCGACCCTGTCCATCGTCTTTGAGGCTTCGACCTCCCCGCTCGTCGGCCGCGACGGCGACATCGTGGGTGCCCGTCAGCTCAAGGAGCGCCTGTTCAACGAGGCCGAGAACAACGTGACCATGAAGATCGAGGAGCTCGAGGACAAGAGCGGCGTCGAGGTCTCGGGCCGCGGCATCCTGCACCTGTCCGTCCTGATGGAGTCCATGCGCCGCGAGGGCTTTGAGTTCCAGGTCGGCCGTCCCCGCGTTCTGTTTAAGAAGGACGAGAACGGCAACAAGATGGAGCCTGTTGAGCAGGCCGTCGTCGAGTGCCCAGACGAGTACTCGGGCAAGGTCGTTGAGGTCTTCGGTACCTCCGGCGGCATCATGACGAGCATGGACACCTCGGGCATCGTGACGCACCTCGAGTTCAAGATCCCGACGCGCGGCATCATGGGCCTTAAGAACCGCATCATGAACGTCACCCACGGCGAGGGCGTGTTCTACCACACCTTCCTGGAGTATGGTCCTTATGCCGGAGAGATCGGTAACCGTCAGAACGGCGCCATGATCTCCATGACCACCGAGAAGGCCGTTGCCTACGCTCTGGGTACGCTGCAGGAGCGCGGTCAGCTGTTTGTTGAGCCGGGCACCGAGTGCTATGAGGGCATGATCGTGGGCGAGCGCAGCAAGGCTGGCGACATGGTCGTCAACATCGCCCGTACCAAGAACCTGGGCAACCAGCGTTCCTCGACCTCCGATATCTCCGTGCAGCTGGTGCCGCCCCGCACCTTCTCGCTGGAGGAGGCGCTGGAGTATATCGCCGACGACGAGCTGGTCGAGATCACTCCCAAGAACATCCGCCTGCGCAAGCGTCTGCTCAACGCCACCGACCGCAAGAAGGCTGCCGTCCGCGCCGGCCAGGTCAACAAATAAGCGCTGGGGCTTATAACCGCCAATAAGAAAGGGCGTCGACCGCAATGGTCGGCGCCCTTTTTGGTGCAAGGGGACAGGTTACTTTGCACCACGGTGGAGGAGGTTATCCCCCGAGCGGCTTTCCAGCCAAAGTAAAGTTGTTTAAACATATACATAATTCCACAGGATATAACCGCTTTGATACAAAACCGTTAACAGATAAATATCAACTGGTATTACATTAAAAGACCTCTTTACCAGCGGTTTACATGACTGTTATCTATATTGTATTTTATGCATTGTGGCATAGACGAACCGTCTTAGAAGTTGTCCCCAATGGGTTCTTGCAATGTGCTAGGTAGGTTCTCGTAGATGTTGGGGCTTGTGTTCGATCCGACGATTCGCCGTATTCCACACTGTGTTGTAGGAATTAAGGGACAACTATGGACGCACACCGCTCGCGGTCGCTTGGTATGGCGGCCCTGATCTTCATTTTGATTAGCCTCACCGCCGCAGTTTTTCACGGCGCATCCCCCGTGCGCGCCGAGGATGCAACGACGCCAACGCCGATTGCGATTGATGAGAATACGGCGGACGTTACGGTCGGGCTGTATGCCGATAAGGATCGTCAGCAGCCTCTCGGTAAAGAGGGCTCACCCTCGATTACGACAGCCGATACAATTTACGGTTTTATGGAAGCTCGTTTTCATGAGAATTGTGGGCCAACATCTGAAAGGCTTGAGGCGATTTATACCTTTCCCGACTCGGTTGCTGTGAAGGACAACGCGGGCGGTGTCTTAAGGACGGACGATACCGAGAATGCGCAAAGGATGGGAACTTGGTGCATAAAAGATAACAAGGTCGTTTTTAATTACGATGCCAGTTATCTCAGCGGTCATCCCTCTTCGCTCTACGTGCGGGTCTATTTTGAGTTTGTGCTTAAAGGCAAAGATGTAGATGACGGCACAAAAGTCGAACTGACATTTCCAGGCGCTGGCGAAGCTGTGCCGATTGAGATCCGAGATGGCGCGGTTGGGGGAACCAAATCAGGTGTCTTTTCACAAGATAGCAGTACTGGAATTGCCAAGATAACTTGGACTATTAACCTAAGTGTTAGGTCGCATGCAACGGATGTAAAGCTGGTCGATACACTCGGCGACTACCTGGACTTTGACCAAAGCAGCTTCAAACTCGATGGAAATCCTCTTGGTCCGTCCGTGAGCATCGAAGAGCGAACTGCAACGTTGTCGCTAGGTAACCTTTCTCAGGGCGACCATACCGTTACCTACGAAACGACAGTTAGCAAGAACTTGTCTCTTTCTAATGGCACGCCCACGCAAGGTAGGAATAGTGTGCAAGCAACCTGGGGAAAAGCAAATCCCCAACAATCTCCTACGATTAAGGGGGCGTCGGAACCGTTTCAATACGACATGATCCAAAAAGAGGCTGGCTCCGGAACATCATCTGTCATCACTTGGAAGGTTGTGCTCAACAAGGGATCTCTCAAGGCCGATATGTCTGGCTACACCTTTACTGACAAGCTCGATGACAAGCAAGATTATATTGGCAGCTACACGGTCTACAAGGGAGAGACCGCCGATGAAAAACAAAAGATTGATGGGGGAACGCTGAGCGATTCGGGGGATTCATTTAACTATACGTTTAATCCAAACGAGGCCGACCGGTATGCGACCTATTGCATCGTCTATCAAACTAAGCTGAAAGATAAGAATTCCTACGAAAAAGTTAGTAACACGGCAAGTGTGAAAAAAGAAGACTCCGGTCTGCCCTCTGGTGAAAGCACCGCATACTACATCCGTCCTTGGACGGGCAAGACCATTAGTAAAACACTGCTTAATCCGGATGGGGCATCTCGGACCGGAAAAGTAACTTGGCAATTACGCGTAGAGCTCCGTGATTACGTAAATGCGAAAAACCCAACATCTGTTCTTATCAAAGATACCATGCTGGCGGCTTGGAAGCAGACTATGGGGCCGGATACTACTGACGGTAAATCGCATGTAGTTGTCATCGGGGACACCGAATTGGACCAAAACACCGATTGGAAGTTTGAGGGAGGCGCAGATCCGTCACAAGGCAGCAACAAGCATAACTGCAATATCCGAATAATCATTACGGATAAAGTCAAAGAAGCGCTGGATAAGTCCCCTGAAGTGGTTATTACGTATAAAACGGTGACCGACGCACTTCCTGGTTGGTACTCCAACTTCGCCTCTGTCGACGGGTTTAGCGGCTATTCTGATTTCGTTTTTTACTACGTTGAAGACGAAACGGAGCCTTCGGTTGAGAAGAGTGTAAAAATAAATGAAGACGGCTCGCAAGCACGGTGGGATGAGACGTTTGACTGGAAATCAGTGGATGGCTCGAACGACAAAGGTGCGTGGATTGTCGACTGGACTGTCTATGCCAATCGAGCTAAGACGCCTGCCGGTGAGTATTATGGCGCAGGCAGGCTCAATGGCAAGGATGTCGTTGTCAAAGATGAGCTTCCTAAGGGAATGAGTTATATTCCCGGCTCGGCAAAATATTCTTTGTATTCAAATCCCTACGGGGCGGCGGTGCCCGGCCACGAATGGGAACATGAGAGAGAAAAAACCGAGGCTTCGGGTGTCTTGTTGACGCCTGCCGTTGATCGTCGAGAGGTTACGTTTTCGATTCCAACGGAAAAGCTGGGTAACAATACAGGCTATGTGAAGCTGACGTATGCAACTGCTGTCAAGAGGTCAGTGGTCGACACGTCAAAGAACCTCGGCGAGCTTACGAACTCGGCGAGTGCGAGCTCGGGTGATAAAGTATTTAAGGCGGGCTCTGATACCGTACAGATCAAGAACGACGTATTGTCAAAGACCGGTACGTCGGTAAGTAATAGCAAACGAATTCACTACACGATTTTCGTTAATGAATCGGCACTAGACTTAAAGGTCGGAACCGACTACCTCGATCTGTTCGATGTGATGGATTCTAAGTGCACGTTTATCCCCTCGTCGCTTAGCGTATCTGAGAGCGATGACGGCGATTGGCGTGTGCTGACAAAAGAAAAACACGGGGCGGCTCTTGACTCGATTGGCGAGGGTGCTGGAAAGCAGCAGCGATTGACGTTGAGGCTTCCCGATGAGAAATACCTGAAAGTCGAATATGAAGTTCTGTCCGGTGAGTCTGGTACAGTTTCCCTTTCCAACGAGGCACAGCTTGAAGGTGTTGCAGGCGGGTATGTGAAACACGAACGTGAATATGACATAGATGCCGGCGCATCGGGAGGCGGAACGGGGCACGGCATTGTGGTCCACAAAGTGGATGAAAAGGACGTTACCGCGCCGTTGGCTGACGCTACGTTCACACTCTATGCGATTGACATGGATAAGGCGCAGGACAGTGCCGGCGTTGATGGCGCAAAGACGGAGTTTTCTACCAAAAAGACTGGTTCTGACGGAAGTGTGACTTTTGGAACGAGTTCGGGAACGAGTTCGGACGCCATGGCTTCCTGCAGGCTTTACTGCCTCGAGGAGACGACGGCGCCTCCTGGATATCGCGCCGCCCAACCAACATGGATTCTGCTCAAGGGCAACGCGCCCGACGAGCAATACGAGCAAGCCATGAACAGGGCGAAATCTCTGCTTGATGCCAATACGGAGATAACGTCAGATGCAGAGATTTGGGTGTATGACGCGCCCCTTGAAGGCAAGGCGACGATAAAAGCAAATAAAGTCCTTAAAGGCGGAACCTTCAGGGAAGGTCAGTTCTCGTTCGCGCTCAAGGACGCCGAGGGCAAAGTGCTCCAGGCGGTGACCAATAATGACAAGGGAAATGTCTCCTTTGACGTCAAGTACAACAAGGAGGGAACCTATACCTACACCATCTCCGAGGTCGAGCCCGAGGGCGCCGTCGACCATGTTAAAGATCACATCACCTATGACAGGACCGTGTACAACGTCACGGTTAAGGTAACTAATGGCACGGACCAGCTCGACGCCCTAGTTACCTATAACGATGGCTCTCAGAATCCGCCGACCTTTACCAACAAGTACTCGACTACGCTACCTGAGGCGGGCGGGGCTGGCTTGACTATGACATATCTTGCCGGCGCTTCGCTGTTGTGTTTTGCCGCGACGTGGATGCATGCTCGTCGCCACCGTGGTCTTGATCGAGATGGTCGCCGTGAGTAAACTGCACCGCCGCTTGTTGACCGTCATGATGGTGGCCATGACGACTATCCTCGCTTTTGCAGCGTCGCCCGAGACGGCCCGTGCTGCCGATGCCGGAGCCATCACGATTGGCGGCGACGTCGCGACGCAATACGATGCATACCAGCTCTTTTCGGCAACTGTTACCGATAAAGCCGGCTCCGATCAAAAGGTTGCGACGGACTTGGCGTGGGCGAGCGATGCAGCTCGTCAGGCTGTCCTTCCCGTTCTTTATGATGCGGGGTTTGATAGCTCGGCATCGACGGCGCAAGAGGCTGCCGAGTGGCTGAATGCCGACGGACATATGTCGACCGCTCTGGCGGCAAGGCTCGCCTGTGCGATTTGCAATGCAGGTGCCGCTTCTGTTCCCCTCAACGCGGGTATGGCGGCCGAGCTGCCCAGCGGCTACTGGCTCATCGTCGCCGACGACGACGCCATCGCCCAGGGCGAGGCCGGCACCGCGCCGATCATGACCCTGGTGGGCGGCAACGCCGTCACCGTCAAGCCCAAGGCCGCGACCCCCAAGGTCGCCAAGCATGTGCTGGAGGACGGCACCGCTGCCTGGCAGAAGGCCGCCGACGCCACGGTCGCCGACGACCTGTACTGGCGCCTCTCTGCCACGGTCCCGGCGGGCCTTGCCGCCTACGGCACCTATACGGTGCGGTTCGTCGACACCATGGGCGCGGGGCTCGACCCCTCCAAGGTGACTGCGAGCATACATGTTTACGTGGCGGCGGGCGCGGACGGCGGCTTCGACGCCGTTTCGGCCGGTAAGGATGGCCGCGTCGGCACCGAGCCCGCGAAGGGCTGGACCGACATCACGGCCCAGTGCGCCACCAAGGTAGCGGCGGACGGAACCTTCACCGTGCGCACCGGCGACCTCATCGCCGCGCTCGGCGGGGCCGACGCCTTCACCGCGGGCGCCCGCGTGGTCGCCGTGTACAATGCGCCGCTCAACAGCGCGTGCAACCACGGCATCGCGAAGGGCAACCCCAACGAGGTCTACCTGCGCTACCCGCGCTCTCCCTTTGCCGACCAGTCCGGCGACGCCGGCTTCACCCGCACGCCGAGCGACGACGCGTGCGCCTACACCTGGGGACTCAGTCTGATCAAGCGCTCAAGCTCGGACGATAAGCCGCTCGCGGGTGCCAAACTGCGCATCATCGACGACCGCGGTCGCATCCTAACGACTGACGGATCGTGGTCGACGGATGCCGACGCGTGCATCACCACGGACGCGGATGGCCATGTGGAATTGAGCGGTGTGGACGCGGGTGTCTATACCGTCGAGGAAATCGCGGCACCCAAGGGCTACACCGCCTTTGAGGGCAAGCGTACGGTGACGGTTACGGCTGAGAGTCTAGACGTTAAACAAGTGGCGACCGCGAAGCCCAAGGTGACCGTATCGGTCGAAAACCCTCTGCGGGTTGATACCGCCGATGCCAGGACGGGTTCGATTGAGCTGTCGGTGCTCAACACCCCAAGCAAAGAAGCAGGTCGAGGCTTTATGCCCTCGACGGGAGATAGAACGTTGGTACTGGTGGCGGTTTTGGCTGCCATCGGAGTGGCGGCTATTGTTGTCGCGCTCGTCATCAAGCGGGGAGGAGGTCGCCGTGAAAAATAATTGCCCTTCTTGCTCAATGGCGTACTGCCTCCGTAGCGAGTGACGCACAGGCCTACCGACCTGATGATCATTGGTTTTGAAAAAGTTACTAGAGAACCCTCCAAGAAAAGCGGGGCACCCGGTCGACATGACCGAGTGCCCCGCTTCGTTTGTTGGTGCAAAGTAACCTGGCACCTTTGTGGTGGTTGGTGGCTAAGCGGTGGGGAGTCCTGGCATGTTAGCCGGCTGCTGCGGCTTGAGGTGGGCGTTGCGCCAGATGATCTGGATAACGTAGCCGAGCATAAAGACAAAGGCTACGCCGCTGATGAAGTCACCTACGAGGGGAAGCCCCGTGAGGGCGCCTGCGATTACGCCGCCCACGGCTGCCATGGCGTAGCGGTTTTGGTTGTGTCCGACCATGCGGGCGAGCGCGCACCCCGCAAAGGCACTCGACACCAACGCGATGCCGATAACGCCGCACAAGAGGGCTCCGGCAAGCGACAGACCGGCGATAGAGATAATCAGCAGTAGGACGGCGGGGACGATAGCAATCGTGCCCAGAAGACCGCTCACCCACAGGGGCATGGGGCGCTGGTGGAGCATGCCGGCGGCGCTGGCGGTCGCGCGCGGAAAGACGAGCTCGAGCAGCAGAGCGACAAAGCAGGTCGAGAGTGCCGCGGCGACGATACCGCCGATGACATCGTTAACGGTGGAAGTATCTTCGTTCTCGGTGCGGTCGATCTTGAGGGCACCGACCTCGGCTCCCGCGGCACGCTCGGGGTCCTCGGAGACGTGCGCGTTCACCGTGCCGGTGATGCGGGCGTTCTTGCCCAAGATGAGCTTGTCGGCCCAAACCTCAACATCGCCATCGACGGTGCCATCGATGGTCACCGTGTCGCCCGCAAGTGCTGCCGACTTGGTGGAGCCTCGCAGGGCAACTGTCTCGCCTATCGCATAGAAACAGTTGGAGGTGCTGTCGGAATTGAGCACGACATGCTGACCAACGACCGTGACGCTGCCATCAACCGTGGTCTTGGCAATGTCGATGGTGCGTGCCGCCAGACGGACGGCACCGCCCACCGTGCAGTCGCGGATCGAGAGAGTATCGCCCGCGGCGATGATATCGCGGTCGATGGGCGTATCGTCCAAGTTGAGGGCCTGACCTGCCCAGTACAGGTCACCTTCGACGCCGGACGGATTGGCGTCATTGTCGGTCGCAAGTACGTTGCCTGCGGTGTCCGTGCCAGCGAACGACGCCGTGGGAAGCACGGTGATCGCCAGCGCGATGAGCGCGAACAGGATGGTGATGCGGCCCCACGCTTTACGGCGCTGGGTCGACGGGAATTGATTGCAGGGCATAGTGAATCCTTCGTCAGATGCTCGACATGCACCTAACAGGGTACCCAACGTGCGGGCGCTCTAAAAGAGCCTCTCGGTTGCATTTCGAAGGATGAGGCCGCGCAATCTACTTTTTACGGTGCAAAAAGCGTGCGATGTCTTCCTCAGTGGGGCTTTTGATGTCAAAGCGCAGTGAGAGCCAGCGCAGACCCATGGTCACGACAACGCATACGACCAACGCGACGACATTGCTGACCAAGCCACTCATAACGAGACACACATAGCTTGTCGATCCGGCGATGGCGGCGATGGCATAAAAGTTAGTACGTTGGAAAATGCCCGGAACCACGCCCATAAAGCCGTCGCGCAACATGCCGCCGCCCACCGCGGTAAAAAAGCCCATCATGATGCACACCGCCGGTGCAAAGCCGTAGACTAGCGCCTTGTCTGCTCCAGTGGCGGCGTAGATGCCGACCGAGACGATGTCGAGCAGGGGAATGAGTTTTTCGGGTTTGTCGACGATTGCCGGGAAAATATAGATGATGGCTGCCGTGGCAATGGAAAGTGGGAGCGCCATCGGTTGGTTGAGGATGTAGACGTTGCCCACCTGCAGCGTCATATCGCGCAAGAGACCGCCGCCCAGACCGCAGACCACCGCGAGCGCGACCGCGCCCACCAGGTCGAGTTTGTGCTCGCGCGCAACCAGCACACCCGAGATCGATGCAGCGACAACAGCGAACATCTCGAGCCAAAACGGAATAGCGACCATGGCATCCGATGCATGCGAGGTAATGGTCATAGCGGCGACGACGGGCAAGATGGGGTCCTTTGGATTGTGGGTTTAGACAATGCCCGTACATAGTACATGGTTGGCGGGCGTGGCGACCCTATTGCTCGGTAAACGGTCGGGACTGGGTACGGTCATAGGTTCCATGTTTGGGGATCCGGGTTGATGCTGAACGCGATGGGGGCGTGGTCGAATAGGAGGGATGTCCAAATTTTGAGCTCCGCTCAAAATTTATCCGGTCGGCTTGCGCCGACCGCGCTGCGCTAAAAACGCGCCACGGGCGCGTTTTCTTTACGCTCCGCGCCCTGGCGGGTTCGAATCCCTCCTCCTTCGCCGTATTTGTTTGTAAGGGACTCAAAACAAAAAAGCTCCCGTTGTTGGGAGCTTTCTCAACCAAAATGGCGGAGGAGGAGGGATTCGAACCCTCGTGACCTTATACAGGCCAAACGGTTTTCGAGACCGCCGCATTCAACCACTCTGCCACCCCTCCGCGTGGGGTAAAAACAAAGCAGGCTCGAAGGCCTGCTTTGGAATTAACTGGCGGAGAGTCAGGGATTTGAACCCTGGAGACGCTTTTGACGCCTACACGATTTCCAATCGTGCTCCTTCGGCCACTCGGACAACTCTCCGTTAAATGCGAAAGTCAGTATACACGAGGAATCGCAAAGTGCAAACAGAAAAGTTGGCATTTTTTAAAACGCTCGGCCGCGCTTGGCGTTGCAGTGGGGTTTGAGATGCCAAAAAACGGCTTCCGACCAGCGTGGTTGATCAACTCAATTGTTCAAAAGGGGTATTCATAAGCGACTTGGCAATGAATTTAAAAATCTTTGGGTGGTGCTGTGGACCACTGGTATGCATTTTGCGACCACAGCTTTGTGTCCGTTGACCTGCGGCTTGCCTCAGCTTGTCCCCGCGGCATCGTATCTTGTCCACAAATCCGTCAAGCTCTTGGTCGGCATTTGGTTGGAATGCGCATGAAACGTGGTGCGAGCATGGGCATATGTGGAGGTCATGAGGTTGTAGCTGCAAATTCTTGCAGCCTAGGAGGTTGAAAGATATTATTACCAAGTCTTTTCCTGCTTCAGGCGCACCTTCACGACCTGAAGCCACATTTGCCCAGAGGAGGTGACAATATGAAGGCTTATGAACTGCTGTTCTTTGTTGACCCGTCGCTCGACCCCGAGACTCGTCTCGCTGTTATGAAGCGTATCGATACCACGATCGCTGAGGGCGCTGGCAAGGTCGACTCCGTTGACGAGTGGGGCAAGCGCAAGCTCGCCTACGAGATCAACGACCTCACCGATGGTGACTACACCCTCATCAACTTCCACGCAGATCCTACCCAGATCGCCGAGCTTGATCGCGTCCTGCGCATCACCGACGCTGTGGTCCGCCACATGATCGTCCGTCGCGACGACCAGGAGTAAGACTGTCGTTTTGGACTGGGCTTGTGCCCCAAGAGGAAGTAGTGAGTTATGAGCATCAATCGAGTGAACATCACCGGTAACCTCACCCGCGATCCCGAGCTGCGCGCCACCGCCGGCGGAACCCAGGTTCTGTCCTTTGGCGTCGCTGTGAACGATCGTCGCCGCAACGCGCAGACTGGCGAGTGGGAGGACTATCCCAACTTTGTCGACTGCACCATGTTCGGCACCCGCGCCGAGGCCGTGAGCCGTTTCCTGGCAAAGGGAAACAAGGTCGCGATCGAGGGCAAGCTGCGCTACAGCTCTTGGGAGCGCGACGGCCAGCGCCGGAGCAAGCTTGAGGTCATCGTCGATGAGATCGAGTTTATGAGCTCCCGTGGTGGCCAGGGTGGCTACGATCAGGGCGGTTACGCCCCCGCAGCTCCCGCGCCCGCAGCACGTCCTGCCGCACCGGTGGCTACGCCGCCCGCGGTCGACGTCTACGATGAGGACATCCCGTTCTAAGGGTTGTTCACCTATTTTTGAGTGAGAGGCGGCTTCGGTTCGCCGAAGTTGCCAAATGAAAGGTATTTTGACATGGCTAATGATTTTTCTGCACGTCAGCCGCGTCGTAAGTACTGCCAGTTCTGCAAGGAGAACACTGAGTTCATCGACTATAAGGACACTCAGCTTCTCCGTAAGTACATGACCGACCGTGGCAAGATCAAGCCCCGTCGCGTCACTGGCGCTTGCACGCAGCATCAGCATGACATCGCCAACGCCATCAAGCGCGCCCGCGAGATGGCTCTCCTGCCGTACACCGTCCCCGTGGTTTCCTCTCGTGGCAACCGCGACCGCGGCTAAGAAGGGAGACGCATCATGAAGGTTATTCTTCTCGATGAGATCAAGGGCAAGGGCGGCGAGGGTGACGTCGTAGAGGTCGCTCAGGGTTACGCTGAGAACTTCCTGTTCCCCAAGAAGCTCGCTGTTGCCGCCACCAAGGGCAACCTCAAGCAGCTTGACGAGCGTCGCAACAACATCGCCAAGCGCGAGGCCGTCCGTCTGGCTACCGCCAACGAGACCAAGGCTGCCTTCGAGGGCAAGACGGTCACCGTTGACGTCAAGGTCGGCGACGAGGGCATCCTCTTTGGCTCCGTTACCGCCGCTATGATCGCTGACGCCATCAAGGCTCAGCTCGGTATGGACATCGACCGCAAGCGCGTCGAACTCGGTAAGCCCATCAAGGTTGCCGGTGCCCACACCGTTGCCATCTCGCTGTACCGCGAGATCAAGGCCGAGGTTGTCGTTCTCGTCGGCGTTACCGCCGAGGAGCTCGCTGCCGAGGCTGAGGTCGAGGAGGCCGCTGAGGTCGCCGAGGCCGAGACCGCCGAGGTCGAGACTGAGGCTGCTGCCGAGTAGCATTTGCTGCAACGCAACAATCTTGTTCTAAGAAGGGCGCTCTGGGAAACCAGGGCGCCCTTTTGTTTTTTGCGCTGAGTGAGTGTCATGGTGAACGTTGCGTCGAAGTCCTATATACAGGACCGTTCATCCGTTTGGTTCGGTGATGATTGGCGGCGCGCGGCGCGTTTTGGGACCGTGGCTGATACTATGGATGCTCGCAAGCGATATGAATGAGGATGCTCATGGCATATGACGATAGGGAGGCCGGGCTGACGGTTGAGGACCGCGGCTCAAAGTTGGGTCTTCCCCAAAACCAAGATGCAGAGGCCAATGTACTGGCCGCTATGCTGCTATCGCCCGAGGTGGTCGAAGAGGCGCAGGTCGAGCTGCAGCCCGATGACTTCTACCGGCCCATTCATAAGACCATCTATACCGCGATGGTCGATATGTACAACAGCCGCATTCCCATCGACTCCATCTCGCTGATCGATTACCTGCGAAGCATCAACAAGCTTGATGCCGTGGGCGGCGAGGCCTACATTTTGGAGTTGATGGGTCAGACCCTGTCGCTCGTCAACTGGCAGCACCATGCCGCCATCGTTCGTCGCGATTCGATGCTGCGTGAGCTGATCGGCGCCACCAACGAGATCAACGCGCTGGCATATAACGCCCCCACCGACACCAAAGAGGTCGTGGAGCTAGCCGAGAGCAAACTGCTCAAGGTCACGGCGCGCGAGGTCAAGTCGAGCTACAAGACGCTGACCGAGTTTATGGTCGAGGCCTATAACGAGGCCGAGGAAGTGTGTCAGGCTGGCGGGCAGGCCGCAGGTGTGCCCACGGGCTTCCCGTCGCTCGACCGCATGCTCATGGGTTTTCGCGAGGGTCAGCTCATCATCATCGGCGCCCGCCCTGCTGTGGGTAAGACGTCGTTCGCTTTGAACCTGGCACTTAACGCTGCCGCCGCTGGTTATACCGTCGGCTTCTTCTCACTGGAGATGTCGGGCAAGGAAATTGCCCAGCGTCTGATTTGCGCCTACGCCATGATCTCGATCAGTGACTTCCGCATGGGCCGCATTAGCCCCGAGCAATGGGCCAATATCAACGAGGCCACGCAGACCTTGTCCAAGCTCGATATTCTGATTGACGATACGCCCGGCACCACGGTGACCGAGATTCGCGCCAAGAGCCGCCGTATGCTCCACAACAAGGAGAAAGCTATCATCATCCTGGACTACCTGCAGCTGGTGAGTCCTCCGCCGGGACGCCGCTCCGAGAGCCGTACCGTCGAGGTCTCCGAGATGTCGCGTGGTCTGAAGATCATGGCCAAGGAGCTCAAGATCCCGCTCATCGCGCTGTCGCAGCTCTCGCGTCAGGTCGAATCCCGTACCGGCAAGCGCCCGCAGCTTTCCGACCTTCGTGAATCGGGCTCCATCGAGCAGGACGCCGATATCGTTATGTTCTTGGACCGCTCCGCCGACGAGGCCGAAGCCTCGCGCGACGATCGACCCGACGAGGGCGTTACGCGTATCGTCGTGGCCAAGAACCGTTCGGGCCCGATCGGCGACGTCGACCTGATGTTCCTGCCGGCATCCACCAAGTTCTATGAGCTTGATGGGGCACATGCCGAGGAGTAGGACAGACGCCCGTTGCACGGGTATACTGGGAATGTTTTGTGCTTCTGCGTGCCGGCGTGGCGCGTAGACAGTCCATGAATGTAAGGAGTAAACATGCCGTCAACCGTTTTGGTCGGTGCCCAGTGGGGCGATGAGGGCAAGGGTAAGATTTGCGACCTGGTCGCCGGCGACTTCGACGCCGTCGTGCGCTACTCGGGCGGCAACAACGCCGGCCACACCATCGTCGTCAACGGCAAGAAGTACGGCCTGCACCAGGTGCCCTCCGGCATCATGTATTCCGACCACGTGTCGGTGATCGGTAACGGCTGCGTCGTCAACCCCAAGGTTGTCCTTGAGGAGATCGACATGTTCGAGGCCGACGGCATCACTACCAAGAACCTCAAGATTAGCGGCAATGCGCATGTCATCATGCCGTACCACATCGATCTGGATGGCGCCTTTGAGCAGAAGCTCGGCAAGAAGAACATCGGTACCACCAAGCGCGGCATCGGTCCGTGCTATCAGGACAAGATGGCCCGCATTGGCCTGCGCATGCAGGACATGCTGGACGAGGCGCTGTTCCGCGACAAGCTGGAGACCGCTCTCGCCCGCGTGAACCCCGAGCTCGAGCTCATCTACAACCTGCCCACCTACACCGTGGACCAGATTTGCGACGAGTACCTGCCCATGGCCGAGCGCCTGCGTTCCTACATCACCGAGACGAGCCTGCTGCTCAACAACATGATCGATGAGGGCAAGGACCTGCTGTTTGAGGGTGCCCAGGCGACGCTGCTCGACATCGACCACGGCACCTATCCGTACGTGACGTCTTCCAACTGCACCGCCGGCGGCGCCATTACCGGCTCCGGCGTGGGCATGAAGAACGTCGACCGCGTGCTGGGCGTCATGAAGGCCTATATCACCCGCGTCGGTTCGGGCCCCATGCCCACCGAGCTTTCCTATGAGTCCGAGGCCGGTCACACGCTGACCGAGGAGGGCTATGAGTACGGCGTGACCACCGGCCGCCGTCGTCGCTGCGGCTGGTTCGACGGCCCCATCGCCAACTACGCCTCGCGCGTCAACGGCCTCACCGATATCGCCCTGACCAAGCTCGACGTGCTTTCGGCTTTCGACACCATCAAGGTGTGCGTGGCCTACGACGTCGATGGCGAGCGCTACACCAGCGTGCCCGAGCATCAGGTGCGCTTTGAGCATGCCAAGCCCATCTACGAGGAGCTTCCCGGCTGGAAGTGCGACATTACCGGTTGCCGCAGCTTTGACGAGTTGCCGCAGGAGGCTCAGGACTACGTGGCGTTTATCGAGGATCTGGCACACACCCGCGTGACGTTCATTGGCGTTGGCGCCGGTCGCGAGCAGATCATCAACCGATTCTGGAAGTAATCGGGACTATTTGGTTATTGCGATATACCCCTTTGCAGCCCGGACGGGCGGCCGAGGGGTATATTTGCTTGCAAAGGGCCCGCGCGGAGCGGGCCATTCATCCATAGAGGAGGCACCCTTGAAGGCGGACACTCAAACCATCGACATCCTGTTGTTGGGCAGCGGCGGCCGTGAGCATGCTTTGGCAGCTAAGCTCGCAGCATCACCGCGCGCCGGCAAGCTCTACATCGCGCCGGGCAACGGCGGCACCGCGAGCTGCGGCGAGAACGTTGTTCTTGACGACTGTGATCCTGCGGCCGTGGCGGCGTTTGCGCAGAGTCACGGATGCGGACTCGTGGTAATTGGCCCCGAGGCTCCGCTCGTGGCGGGCGTGGCCGACGCCGTGCGCGCGGCGGGTATTCCCTGCTTTGGCCCGGGTGCCGAGGGCGCCCAGATGGAGGGTTCCAAGCTGTTCTCCAAGCAGCTCATGGAGCGCGCCGGTATCCCGACGGCAGCCTACGGCTCGTTTACCGACGAGGCTTCGGCTCTCGCCTACGTGCGCGAGCAGGGCGCCCCGCTGGTCGTGAAGGCCGACGGCCTTGCCGCGGGCAAGGGCGTTATCGTGGCGACCGAACTTGAGCAGGCCGAGGAGGCCGTGCGCGAGTGCTTTGGCGGCACCTTTGGCGATGCCGGCAACACCGTGGTTATCGAGGAGATGCTGACTGGCCCCGAGTGCTCGCTGCTGGCCTTTACCGACGGCAAGACCGTGCGTCCCATGGCCACCTCGCAGGACCACAAGCGCGCGCTCGAGGGCGACAAGGGCCCCAACACCGGTGGCATGGGCGTCTATAGCCCGGTGCCCATCGTGACCGACGAGGAGCACGCCACCATGGTGGCGGTCATGGAGCAGACCGTGGCCGAGCTCGCTGCCGAGGGTATCGACTACCGCGGCTGCCTGTACGGCGGCTTTATGCTTACGCCCGCCGGCCCCAAGGTGCTGGAGTTCAATGCCCGCTTTGGCGATCCCGAGACGCAGGTCGTGCTGCCGCGCCTTAAGAACGACCTGGTTGAGGTCATGCTCGCCTGCGCCAACTGCGAGCTCGATCAGATTGAGCTCGGCTGGCGTGACGAGTGGGCCGTGGCCGTTGTCCTGACGAGCGCGGGCTATCCCGGCAGCTACGAGAAGGGCAAGGTCATCACCGGTATCGCCGATGCCGAGGCCATGGAGAACGTGACCGTGTACCACGCGGGCACTGCCGTGGTGGACGGCCAGCTCGTGACCAATGGTGGCCGCGTGCTTGCCGTGACCGCTCTGGGCGACACGTTCGAGAACGCTCGCAACCTTGCCTACGAGGCCTGCGAGAAGATTGATTTTGAGGGTAAGATTCTGCGTCACGACATCGGCCTGCGCGCGCTGCGCGGCCGCGACGCCTGGGATGCCTAAAGTCCGAGAGGAATGAGACGGATGGACGAGAAGAACGAAGAGCTCGTGGACGCGCAGATTGTCGAGGAGGACAGCCGCATGTATGGGCACGCCGAGGGCGAACCTGGTGGCGAGGTCGCTGACGAGCCGGCGCTGGTGCTGGGCGACGACGACCCGCACGATGCCGAGCTGCACGAGAAGATTCTTTCGGAGGAGTGCGCCTGGAAGGGCAAGATCCTCGACGTCCACCGTCTTGAGGTGGAGCTGCCCAACGGCCACCGCAGCGCCCGCGACATCATTCGCCATCCGGGTGCGGCGGCCGTTGTGGCGCTGACCGAGAGCGGCAAGATTGTGCTGGTGCGTCAGTACCGCACCGCCATCGACCGCGTAACAGTCGAGATTCCCGCCGGCAAGCTCGACCCGGGCGAGGATCCGCTTGATTGCGCCAAGCGTGAGCTGCACGAGGAGACGGGCTTTAGGGCCGGTCGCATTCGCTTTTTGACGTCGATTGTCACGACCTGCGGCTTCTGCGACGAGATCATTCATATCTACCTGGCCACCAAGCTCGAGTTCGACGCGCCCAACCCCGATGATGACGAGTTTGTCAACGTGGACCTGGTGCCGCTGCACGAGCTGATCGACGCCGTGCTCGACGGCAAGATCGAAGACGCCAAGACCGTCGTGGGCGCCTTGGCCTGCGATAGCATCGCGCACCGCTTGGGCGGGGCCGAGCTCTAGGTTACGCGGTTTTACCAAACCGCGTAACGAGTCGACGCTGCAAACGCCCCTAAGCGGCAATCTGCCTTTCAATCGTCGCTCGCGTACCGAAGTACGCGTCGCTCCTCTTTCAAGGCACCTTGCTCGCTTAGGGACGTTTTCGCTGACGCTGCCAGAACATCGGCGTTATGCTTGTTGGGACGCTTTGTTTTCAGCCTGACCGGTTCAACCGGATTTCTCACGCTATTTATTTCTCTTCGAGGATTGCATGTTTAAAAGGTTTCTCTCGTATTACGAGCCCCAGATGGGGCTTTTTGTTGCCGATACTGTTTGCGCTCTGGTGCTTGCTGCCATTGACCTTGCGTTTCCTATTATTCTGCGCAATTTGACCGGTGGGCTCTTTACTCAGGGTCAGGCTGTCATTATGCAGGCGCTCGGCATGATTGCGGTGGGCTTGGTGCTGATGTATGCCGTCCGCTGCGCCTGCCGCTATTTTGTGAGCTATTGGGGTCACGTGATGGGTGCGCGCATGGAGTCCAAGATGCGCGAGGACCTGTTCGACCAGTATGAGCGCTTTAGCTTTGCGTACTTCGACCGTAACAGCTCGGGCGACATGATGAGCCGCGTGGTCAACGACCTGTTCGATATCTGCGAGGCGGCGCACCACGTGCCCGAGTGGATCATCATCTGCGGCATCGAGATTATCGGCTCGTTTGTGATCCTCTTTACCATCGCCCCGGTGCTGGCGCTTGCCATGGCTGTGGTGACAGCAGCGTTTGCGGTCATCATGTTTTGGCAGAACATGCGCATGCGCGAGGTCTTTAGCGACAATCGCAAAAAAATCAGCGGCATCAATGCGCAGCTGCAGGATTCGCTGGCGGGCATGCGCGTGGTCAAGAGCTTTGCCAATGAGGAGACCGAGCGCTCTAAGTTCCGCGCCTCCAACAATCGCTACCTTTCGTCCAAGGAAAACATGTATCACGCCATGGGCGTCTATACTGCGACGTATGGCCTGCTCTCGGGCGTGCTGTACGTGATCGTGGTGCTGCTGGGTGGTTGGCTCGTTGCCCAGGGTCAGCTGCAGGCGGTCGATATGGCAACCTTCGCGCTCTACATTTCGCTGTTCTGCACGCCGCTCGAGACACTCGTCAATTCGGCCGAAATGTATCAGAAGGCCATCGCTGGCTTTAAGCGTATGGACGAGGTGCTCTCGACCGCGCCGGATATCCAGGACAAGCCGGGCGCCACGGATCTGCAGGTGACTGCCGGCGCCGTGGATTATCACGACGTGTGCTTTAACTACGAGGATGTTGAGCTGGGCGAGGGTGATGCCGAAGAGCGTCCCGTTATCGACCATATGAACCTGTCCATCAAGCCCGGGCAGACCATCGCTTTGGTTGGCCCTTCGGGCGGTGGCAAGTCCACGACCTGTTCGCTGCTGCCGCGCTTTTATGACGTGGCTGCCGGATCCATTAGCATCGACGGTCAGGACGTGCGCGATGTGACGCAGCAGAGCCTGCGCCGCGCCATCGGCCTGGTGCAGCAGGATGTCTACCTGTTTGACGGAACAATCGGCGAGAACATCGCCTACGGCAAGCCGGGCGCTACGGCGGAAGAAATTGCCGAGGCTGCCCGCCGCGCCAATATCGATACCTTTATCGAATCGCTTCCACAGGGCTATGACACGGTCGTGGGCGAGCGCGGCAGCCGTCTTTCGGGCGGCCAAAAGCAGCGCGTTGCCATTGCGCGTGTGTTTCTCAAGAACCCCAAGATCCTGATTTTGGACGAGGCGACGAGTGCTTTGGATAACGAGAGCGAGGAGGCGGTGCAGGAGTCACTCGAAGAGCTGGCACGCGGCCGCACCACGATTATCATCGCCCATCGTCTTTCGACCATTAAGCATGCCGATGAGATTGCGACCGTTGAGCATGGTCGCGTTGTGGAGCGTGGCACGCACGAGGAGCTTCTCGCCCGTGGCGGCACCTATGCCCGTTACTATCGAATGCAGTTCGAAGGTGCGCGTGCGCACGAGCTCGACTGATTGATATGACAGGAAGTTTATGGCTGACAAGAACCCTTTGACTCCGGAAGAAGTGACGGAGTTATTCTCCGAAATCGATGCATCCGGTGTCTTGGATCCCACGCTTGCCAAAAAGCGAACCGAGCGCATGCGTGAGAAGGAGGCTGCGGCCAAGCGCGGTGACAAAGCGGCGCTAGCGCAGCTGCGCAGCGAGGACCGCGCGAGCCAGGCAAAACATATCGACCCGCTGTCCGAGGACGATCCTTCGGGCTCGCAGGTGAGCCATACCATTACGAAGACCGCGATGGCCGTGGTCATCGGTATTCTGGTGCTGATCGTGGGCATGCAGATCGGCTACGGCGTGATGCGCCGTCTGAATACCGCCAACCTGTCCGAGAGCGTTTCGGTGGATACCGTCTCGACCGCGCTCAAGGGTGGACTCGAATGGGGCAACGGCTTTACGCAGTTCCCGCTTGATTTTTCTGTCGACGAGGCCGATGAGCGCACGGGCACGGTTGAGGTGACGGTGTTGGACACGTCGTCTGCCAATGAGCTCGAGCTGCTGTCCAACGGGCAGATCCAGGCCGCGGCGCTTGCGACCAACGCCCTGCTCAACGACAAGATTGACCGCGTGGTGTATAACGTTCACGCCTATATCGACGAGGATAGCAACATTCAGCACGATTCCTTTTTTGGCATGTTCCCCGCGCGGGGTCATCAGAGCGCCATTTTGACGTTTGTGTGGACCAAGAGCTCATCCAACGCCACGAGTATCGACTGGAAGATGCGCATCGTAAGCATGGACGACACCATTGCCGAGCGCATTCAAAAACAGGTGAACTCGGTTTCGTCGCTGATCGAGGACCCGGTGGTGAGCCAGACCAAGATTGACGAGGAAAAGGCCGAACGTGACCTGGAGCATCGTCTGCATGGCCGCGAGATTTTCCGCGGCGGCAAGCCCGATCGTTCACCGTCCGATCTGCTGGAACAGGACAAGAAAAAATAAGACGCCATCATCCCGTGTGAGCCACAAGCCCCGCGGGATGATTTTTAATCCCCGTCCCAGAAAAATCATTATGCATAGAAAGTCATAATTATCATTTCGTAAACATTTCGATGAAATTAACGCCATGAGGCATGCTTGCGGTTACAATACCGCGAGGCCTAACTACACACCTTTAAGCCGGTCCTGTGAGACCGGGAAGGAGAATTATGGCGAACAACCATACCGCGGGCGCTGCCGCCCGCACCTTCGCGCCCAGCGAGCTTTGCCAGCGTATGCTGGCCAAAACCAGCAAGGGCACCTGCGGTCCCTGTATCCTGTATCTTGAGGATGGGACCATTTTTTATGGACGTGCATGCGGCGCCGAGGGCACCGCGACCGGCGAAGTCTGCTTCAACACCTCGCTCGAGGGCTACTTTGAGGTCATGACCGACCCGAGTTATGCCGGCCAAATTGTAACCATGACCTATCCGCAGATCGGCAACTACGGTATCGACGAGACCGATGTCCAGTCGGCCTTCCCCGGCGACGCCGTGCGCCCTGCGAGCGCTCCGGCTATGCGCGGCATGATCGTTCGCGACATGTGCGCCACGCCTTCTAACTGGCGCTCGGCCGTCAGCGTGCCGGAGTACCTGCGCGCTCACGGCATCGTCGCTATCGAGGGTGTCGACACCCGCGCTCTGGTGCGCCATCTGCGCGACAATGGTTCCAAGATGGGCATTATCTCGACAGAGATCTTCGACGTCGACGAGCTCGCCGAGCGTCTGGACGCAGCGCCCACGCTGGTGGGCGAGAACCTGGTCAAGACCGTGAGCTGTCCCGCGCCTCACGAGTTTGTGGCCGCCGACCTGCCTGCCACGCATGGCTTTGCGCTTGCGGCTGCCGCTCCTGCCCGTCACAAAGTGGTCGCCTACGACTGCGGTGTGAAGCGCGGTATTCTGGAGGGCCTGGTCCGTGCCGGCTGCGACCTCACCGTCGTGCCGTGGGATACGCCCGCCCAGCAGGTGCTCGACATGAATCCTGATGGCGTCTTTTTGTCCAACGGCCCCGGCGACCCCGATGCCGTGGTGGAGACCTACGAGCAGGTGCAGCAGCTGATCGGCAAGGTGCCGGTCTTTGGTATTTGCCTGGGTCACCAGATGATCAGCTTGGCCTGCGGCGCCCAAATGGAAAAGCTTAAATTCGGTCACCGTGGCGGTAACCAGCCGGTTATGAATCTGGTGAGCCGTCGCGTGGAGATCACCGCGCAAAACCACGGCTTTGGCCTGCTGTTCCCCAGTCTGGGCAAACTGATTCCGGAGCTTTCCGGCGGCGAAACCGAGCATGCGGCCGATGGCGACCTGCGCGCCTGGGTGCGTCGCGGCGTCGCGCCGGTCGTGATGAACGAGCGCTTTGGTCGCATTCGCCTGACACATGTGAACCTCAACGACGGCACCGCCGAGGGCATCCAGCTGCTCGACGCCCCGTGTTTCTCGGTCCAGTACCACCCCGAGGCTTCGCCCGGCCCCACCGATGCCCACTATCTCTTTACCGCCTTTACGCGACTCATGGACGGCGAGGAGAACTACCTGGACATCGACACCGCGAAGGACCGCCTCGCCGGCTGGAATTTCGCCGAGTCCGAGAACGCTGCGACCGAGGAGAACTAACATGCCTAAACGTACTGACATCAAGCGCATCCTCGTTATTGGTTCGGGCCCCATCGTTATCGGTCAGGCCTGCGAGTTCGACTACTCCGGCGCCCAGGCCTGCAAGGTGCTCAAGGAGGATGGCTTTGAGGTCATCTTGGTCAACTCCAATCCGGCGACCATCATGACCGACCCGGGCTTGGCCGACCGCACCTATGTTGAGCCTATCACCGCCGAGTTTATCGAGCGTGTGATCAAAAAGGAGCGTCCGGACGCGCTGCTGCCCACGCTGGGCGGCCAGACCGGTCTGAACGCCGCCGTCGAGCTGGCAAAGGACGGCACGCTCGACAAGTACGGCGTCGAGATGATCGGCTGCGACCTGGCCGCTATCGAGCGCGGCGAGGACCGCAAACTCTTTAACGAGGCCATGGCCGAGATCGGCCTGGAGGTCGCGCGCTCGGGCTATGCCTACAGCGTGGCCGACGCCGAGGCTATCGCCGAGCGCGTGGGATATCCCTGCGTACTGCGCCCGAGCTTTACCCTCGGTGGCGCCGGCGGCGGCATCGCGCATACCCACGAGGAGCTCGTCTCCATCGTGAGCCAGGGCCTTGAGCTCTCGCCTGCCCATGAGGTGCTGGTCGAGGAGTCCATCGAGGGTTGGAAAGAGTATGAGATGGAGGTCATGCGCGACCACGCCGGCAACGGCATCATCGTGTGCTCCATCGAGAACCTCGACCCCATGGGCGTGCACACCGGCGACTCCATCACCGTGGCGCCAGCGCAGACCCTCTCCGACCTTGAGTACCAGCGCATGCGTGTCGCCTCGCTCGCCATCTTGGAGAAGATCGGCGTCGAGACCGGCGGCTCCAACGTGCAGTTTGCCGTGAACCCCCAGACCGGCCGCCTGATCGTCATCGAGATGAACCCGCGCGTGAGCCGTTCGTCCGCACTGGCCTCCAAGGCCACGGGCTTCCCCATCGCCAAGGCCGCCGCTCGCCTGGCCGTGGGCTACACGCTCGACGAGATCGTCAACGACATCACCAAGGCAACGCCCGCCTGCTTTGAGCCCACGATCGACTACTGCGTGGTCAAGGTGCCGCGCTTTGCCTTCGAGAAGTTTAAGGGTACCGACCCCACGCTCACCACGCGTATGAAGGCCGTGGGCGAGATTATGGCGATCGGCCGCACCTTTGAGGAGGCCTTCGGCAAGGCCATGCGCTCACTGGAGGACGGTCACCAGGGCATCTGCGCCGGTGGCAAGGAGGGTGCCGACAAGCTGAGCGACGATGAGCTCGCTCAGGCCGTGGCAACCCCGACCGAGCACCGCATCTTCTTTGTGGTCGAGGCCCTGCGCCGTGGCTGGGACATCGCCCACATCCATGCCATCTGCGGTATCGATCCGTGGTACCTCAACCGTATCAACGACATGGTGCAGGTCCAGGAGAGCATCCGCGGCCTGCGCGTGGAGGATATCGACGCCGACGCGATGCGCCTGCTCAAGCAGTACGGCACGAGCGACGCCGAGATTGCCGCGCTGACCGGCTCGGACGAGCGCTTTGTGCGCGCCTATCGCAAGGGTCTGGGCGTGGTTCCCAGCATGAAGACGGTCGATACCTGCGCGGCCGAGTTCTCGAGCGCCACGGAGTACCACTACAAGACGTACGAGAACATCTACCGCACGAGCCCGGATGCCAAGAAGTGCGTGGCTCCCGACGAGACCACGCCGGCGGACAAGCCCAAGGCGATGATCCTGGGCGCCGGACCCAACCGCATTGGCCAGGGTATCGAGTTCGATTACTGCTGCGTGCACGCGAGCTACGCGCTGGCGGCTCGTGGCTTTGAGACCATCATGGTCAACTGCAATCCCGAGACCGTCTCGACCGACTACGACACGTCCGACCGCCTGTACTTTGAGCCGCTCACCTACGAGGACGTCATGGACGTCATTGACGTTGAGCGTCCCGACGGCGTCGTGGTGACGCTCGGCGGCCAGACCCCGCTTAAGCTGGCGCGCATGCTCGAGGAGAGCGGCGTGAACATCATGGGTACCAAGCCCGACGCCATCGATTTTGCCGAGGACCGCGAGCGCTTTGCCGCCCTGCTCGACAAGCTGGGCATTATGTACCCGCCGGCGGGTCAGGCCACCTCGTTTGAGGAGGCCGAGGCCGTGGCCGCGCACATCGGCTACCCGCTGCTGGTGCGTCCGAGCTACGTGCTGGGCGGCCGCGGCATGATGATCGCCTACGATGCCGAGCATCTGCGCGATTACATGGCCGAGGCTGCGCGCATTAGCCCCGACTACCCGGTGTACCTGGACCGCTTCCTGGAGGGCGCAATCGAGTCCGATGTCGACGCTCTGTGCGATGGCGAAGAGGTATACATCGGCGGCATCCTGGAGCATATCGAGGAAGCCGGTATTCACTCCGGCGACTCTGCGACCTGCATCCCGCCGTTCAGCTTTAGCGAGAGCCTGCAGGCGAAGCTTCGCGAGACCACCCGTCGCATCGCGATGGCGCTGGGAGTCCGCGGTCTGGTCAACGTGCAGTATGCCATCAAGGGCGAGACCGTTTACGTGATCGAGGCCAACCCGCGTGCTAGCCGTACCGTGCCGTTCATCTCCAAGGCCACCGGCGTGCCGCTGGCCAAGTGCGCGGCGCGTATCATGGCGGGCGATTCCATCGCGAGCCTGGGCCTGCCGAGCGACGAGCGCCAGCTGGACTGGTTCTGCATGAAGGAAGCCGTTATGCCCTGGGGTCGTTTCCCGGGCGCTGACGTTATCCTGGGGCCCGAGATGAAGTCGACGGGCGAGGTCATGGGTATCGCTAAGAGCTATCCCGAGGCATACGCCAAGACGCAGCTGGCGATTGACTACAAGCTGCCCGACCCGAGCGCCGGTAAGGTGTTCATTAGCGTGTGCGACCGCGACAAGCGTCATATCCTTTCGGTCGCCCGTATCCTGCGCTACCTGGGCTTTGATATCTGCTCCACCGAGGGCACGGCGCGCGTGCTGCGTGGAGGCAACGTGACGTGCGAGGTCGTGGAAAAGATTAGCGGCCCGCACGACGGCGAGCGTCCCAACATTGGTGACCTCATCGCCGATGGCAAGATTGCGGTAATCATCAATACGCCGTACGGCCCGGGCTCGCGTGGCGATGGCTACCTGCTACGCACCGAGGCCGTCCGTCGTGGCGTGACCTGCGTGACGGCGATGTCTGCGGCCAACACGTACGTGAGTGCCATCGAGGCCGTGCGCGAGGACCAGCAGGGTCACGGCAGCGCCAACGACATGGGCATGGACGTCATCGCCCTGCAGGACCTGCCGCTGCACACGGTGTAGTGTGACCTGTCCGGCCGGGGCGGGAGGCGGACACTTTCTCTCGGAAACTGGGCTTCGCGAAGTTTTCCGAGAGAAAGGACCGCCTCCCGCCCCGGCCTGCGGTGACTTGGTTGCACCGTGTGCTGCCGAAGGGGCTTTGCGCGATGACTAGGGCTGAATAGAAAATGAACGTGGGCTCTGTCGTTCGAATGAACGACAGAGCCCACGTTAATATTTCAGCCAACGTACGTCATGGCAATCCCCGGTAGGTCGCAGGGCGGCGGCTGAGCCTTTCCCTCGGGAAACTTCGCGAAGCCCAGTTCCCGAGGGAAAGGCTCAGCCGCCGCCACAAAGACCGCAGGGACGGGAGCAGCTATACTACTCTCAGTAGTTAAGGGTCGCGGATCCGCCGCGTCGCCGCTCTCAACAGGAGGTCTTTGTTTATGGCAGATCAAAAGCCGGTCGTCGGGATCATCATGGGTTCCAAGTCCGATCTGGGCGTTATGGAAGGCTGCACCGCCGAGCTCGAGGCGCTTGGTGTGCCCTATGAGCTCGTCATTGCGAGCGCACACCGCACGCCGGCGAAGGTCCACGAGTGGGCCTCGACTGCCGCCGATCGCGGTATCAAAGTGATTATCGCCGCCGCCGGCAAGGCCGCTCACCTGGGTGGTGTCGTGGCTGCCTTTACGCCGCTGCCGGTCATCGGCGTGCCTATGAAGACGAGTGACCTGGGCGGCATGGATTCGCTGCTGTCGATGGTGCAGATGCCTTCGGGCGTGCCCGTGGCCTGCGTTGCCATCAACGGCGCCAAGAACGCCGCCATCTACGCCACGCAGATTCTGGGCGCTTGCGACCCCGAGTACCGCAAGGTTATCGAGAAGATGAAGCAGGAGATGGCCGACGCCTAGGCGTTCCGCCGTTTCACCGCAGTATAAGGAGAGCCATGTCCGACTATCAGGGAAAACGATTCAAGGCTTCTCAGATTCCCGATCCGTCGAAGCCGGGTGCTGCCCATGCGGCACAGCAGGGTCGGACATCCTCTCCTCAGCAGCCGCGAGCGGCGCGTCCTGTGACGCCGGCGACGCACCGACGCCAGGACGCGCCGGCGGCGTATCGCCCCTCGTCATATGGCGCGGCAAAGAAGCAGGCCCGGACGACGAGGCAACCGAGCGGCGCGCCGTCCAGCTACACCGAGCCGCCGCGTAAGAAGCGCCGCTCCATTATTCCCATTCTGCTCATCATCATCGGTATTGGCCTGATCGTTGCTGCGGCCGCTATCTTTATCAACGCGCAGATTGGCTACAAGCAGGCGAGCGAGTCGTATCAAAAAATCGAAAAGCAATATGTGAGCGACAAGGACGCCAGTGGCGTGCCAATTATCGACTTCAATGCGCTTGCCCAGACAAATCCCGAGGTTGTGGGTTGGATTTACGCGCCCGGCACCAACATCAACTACCCCGTGGTGCAGACCAACAACAACTCCAAGTACCTCAACACGCTGTTCGACGGCACCGCCAATGCGTCGGGTGCCATCTTCCTGGATAGCGACGACACCGCGCCGGGCATGGTGGATCAGCAGACCACGATTTACGGTCATCACATGAACGACGGTTCGATGTTCAACGTGATTTCGGATACGACCGATCAAGCGACGTTCGACAGCATGGACTACGTGTACTACATCACACGTGACGCGACGTATAAGCTGCGCCCGCTGGCGACCAAGGTGGTCGAGGACACGTATGCCAAGGCGCGCACGCCCAACTTTGAGGGCGATGACGGACTGAAGAATTATCTGTCCGAGATGCTCGACGGTGCCTCTGCCGTGGCGAGCGATGCCACCGATCGTGCCGCTTCGGCAACCAAGGTCGTAACGCTTGTGACCTGCCGTTCGCTGTCATTTAGCAATACGCGCGCCGTCATGGTGCTCACGCCGGTCGAGGAATAAAGTGTCCGGGCCCCGTCCCAAAAAGACTACCCTGGAAATCAAAAGGAGAAATGATGCTTGAGAACGGCAAATCGATGCCTTCGGTTGATGCTTGGCTGCGCGAAGCCAAGGCCGATGTTTCGGCGGCTGATTGTGGGATGTACCTGACACACAACGGCGTGGTGCGCGCGACGCCCAAGGCCGAAGTGCGCGGAGTCGAGACCGATGGCGTGGCGCCAGGCCACAAGGTGGGCGGCATGGTGTTTGGCTTCGATGCCGAAAAGGTGCAGGCCGCTATCGAGGCGACGCGCACGATGCCGGGTATCGGCTATGTGCGCATGTGGCTGGCGAGCGGCGAGCTTACCGTGGGCGACGACATCATGCTCGTGCTCATTGGCGGAGACATTCGCCCGCATGTGGTCGATGCGCTGCAGTCGCTCGTCGGCACCATCAAGAACGAGTGCGTGAGCGAGGTCGAGCGCGAGGCGTAAGGCCTCGTCGGCAATCCGAGTCTGTCTATAGCGAAAGCCCGCCGGCAGTTCATGTAGATCTGCCAGCGGGCTTTGATGTGTTGGAGCTATTTTGCTCTGGCGTTTGCTACACGCGTGTGGCGTCCTTGGGGCTCATGGTCATACTCTGAAAACGGTTCTCCATATATTCGTTATCGAAATGCTTGTCATAGAACTGTGCGACGGGAATATTTCGAACGGTTCCGTTGACGCGCTGATACCAATAGTCGAGCGATTGCAACGTCATGACGCCGTCGATCAACATGACGGCGGTCAGGATGACGGTAGCAGAGTAGCGGCGTTTCCATGGAATCATATTGATGAGCTTAAGCAGGCGCGGCAGCAAGACCTTGATCCAGATGAGGCCACCCAGGCCCCACATGCAGGCAAACGGCGTGCATGTGCGTCCCCCGGTTAATACCGCGATGGGATCGGGCATGCCGAATAGCCTAATGTGTGAATAGCTCCACGACACCACGCCAAATGAGGTCTGCATAAACCAGCCTACAAACACCTCGAAAGCGCCGCCGATCAGGGCACTTACCAGGAAAATGATCAGAGGATTCTTTTTATAGAAGCGGTTGAGCGCCATGGTCATGAGCACCGCGCCAAATCCGTAGATGGGGCTAAAGGGGCCAAATAGCATACCGGCACGGTCCTGATAGACGCCGGGATCGACGACGACCATATGCCAGACTTCCTCGAGAATGAGACCTAACACGCTGCAGACGAAGAATACCCAGAACAGGTTGAAGTAGTTGAGCTTGATGTAGCCCTCGCCGGTTTCGTCGCGGCCGAGCATCCCCTCGGCGGCGGCATCGCGGTCGAGCATCTCTTGCAGACGGCGCTGCAGTTCGCGCTCCTGGCGTAGCGTGGGGTCGACGGTGGCCGACAGCGCAATGAGGATGACAAGCTGGACGGCGGGGCGCAGCAGGAAGGGTCCGATGCCCTGGAGCATCACGTCAACTAAAAGCTCCACGACGGTAAATGCGATGAGGACGTAAGACAGGCGGGCGGCATTGCGCCGCTGGTCCTTGATGAGGTCCAGGCCAAAGACGATCAAGATGATCGCGCTTGCCGCCGAGAGCATAACGCCGGCGACGATAAGGCCAACCGCGACCAGGGTGTTATCACCGAGCTTAGCGGCGACGTTGCCGTTAATGAGTGCGGTGATGACCTGCCACATAAAGACGGCGACTGACGGGAGCGTGCCCACGCCAGATAGGGTGCACAGGACTGCGTAGACCTTGATGATAAGGGGGATCTTCTTGGCCTCCGTGGTGCTGGGGACACTGGGGTCGAGTTGATTTCGATCCATACGCTACCTTTCTCGTCTTGTAGTAGCCTACAAGGATACGCCGACGACCAGCTAAAAGACAGGACGAACGTCCCAATTGCAACAATGTAGCCCCTAGCGCGGGCGAGACACGGCGCACGGGAAGTCTTCGAGGCCGTTGCCCCTGAGAGTGGACTACCCAATAAAATGTTTGGTCGCAAAACGGATAATAAGCTCGGTGGGCTTTTAAAAAGCGCTGCTCATGCGCGGGGGAGCGCGTCGCGCCGTGCGTATAATAAGGCGGGTAACGCCAAAATACGAGGCTCTGAGGGGATGCCATGTCTCAAGAAACCATCCGCGCGGCCGAGCGTGCCGCGGGACAGGTGAACGCCATGTCGACGTATGATCCGGACTCTGACCAGCTGCATGAGGAATGCGGCGTTTTTGGTGTCTGGGCGCCCGATCGCGACGTGGCTCGACTGACGTACTTTGGCCTGCGTGCACTGCAGCATCGCGGCCAAGAATCGGCGGGAATCGCCGTTGGTGACGGCGGTACGGTTATGGTCCGCAAGGATCTGGGCCTGCTCGACCGCGTGTTCTCCAATGCCGACTTGTCGACGCTCTCCGGTCAGCTGGCCGTGGGTCATGTGCGCTACGGCACCGCCGGCGCCAAGAGCTGGGAAGCCTCTCAGCCGCACCTCTCTACCATCAATAGCGTCATTATCGCGCTCGCGCACAACGGCACCCTCGTCAACACCGACGAGCTGCGTCGCCAGCTGATCGAGCTGGGCGTACCGTTCCTCTCCAACTCGGATTCCGAGGTCGCGACCAAACTCATCGGCTACTTTACTCAGCGTACTGGCCATCTGCGCGAGGGCATTCGCAAGACCATGGAGCTCGTGCGCGGCGGCTACGCCATGACGCTCATCAACGAGCAGGCGCTCTACGCATTCCGCGATCCGCACGGCATTCGCCCGCTCGTGCTGGGCAAGCTGGTGGATGAGGGCCTGGACCAGGCCGATGCTGCATCCGTTTCGCAGCTGCCGTCGCAGGACGGCGCCGCGACGGTCGACGCCACCACCCATGTCACGCGCGCCGGCGGCTGGGTCGTTGCCTCCGAGACCTGCGCGCTCGATATCGTGGGCGCCGAGTACGTCCGCGACGTCCGTCCCGGTGAGATTTTGCGCATCAGCGCCGAGGGCCTTGTGTCCGAGCAGGGCGTGCCTGCCGCCGAAGAGCCTGCTAACTGCATTTTTGAGCAGGTCTACTTTGCTCGCCCCGATTCCATCATGAACGGCACGAGCGTCTACGCCTGCCGTTATGACATGGGTCGTCAGCTGGCACATGAGGAGCCCGTCGAGGCCGACCTGGTCATCGGCGTGCCCGACTCCGGCCTGCCGCCCGCGGAGGGCTATTCGCACGAGAGTGGCATTCCCTTTGGCGAGGGCCTCATCAAGAACCGCTATGTGGGCCGTACGTTTATCGAGCCTACGCAGGAGCTGCGCGCCATGGGCGTGCGCATGAAACTCAACCCGCTGCGCGACAACATCGAGGGCAAGCGCCTGGTCGTCATCGACGACTCCATCGTGCGCGGCACCACCATGGTGCAGCTCGTCAAGATGCTGCGCAACGCTGGCGCCAAGGAGATTCATATCCGCATCAACTCGCCCGAGGTCATCTGGCCGTGTTTCTACGGTATCGATACCGACGTGCAGTCGCAGCTTATCAGCGCCAACAAGACGGTCGACGAGATTTGCGAGTATATCGGCGCCGATTCGCTGGTCTTCCTTTCGGTCGAGGGCCTGCTGAAGGTCATGCCCAAGGGCGGCTACTGCGATGCGTGCTTTACCGGCCGCTACCCCGTGGCGATTCCCGAGAGCTTTGGCCGCGACAAGTTTATGGAGGGCTTTAAGCCCCGAAACCTGGATAAGCCGCTGCATTTTGACGACGACGCCGTGGTCGAGAAATACGACGACCGCAGCTGGGAAGAGAAGCACGGCGAGGCCTAAAACCTGCCATGTAGGAACAGGTTCATTTTGGTAGGTTTTACCTGCTGTTTTGTTGATATGACGGCGCGTGCTGTTATGGCGCGCGCCGAAATGAACGCAACTATGAGCACCGTTTGGCGCCCGGGCGGCGCCACGGTAGTGGGAGAGGAAGGCTCAGATGAGCGACAGCAAGCATGTGACGTATGAGGATGCCGGCGTCGATACCGCCGAGGGCGGCCGCGCCGTCGACGCTATTAAGCAAATGGTTAAGGACACCAATCGTCCCGAGGTCATCGGCGGTATCGGTGGCTTTGGTGGCTTATTCTCGGCCGCCGCGCTTAAGGATATGGAGGACCCGATTCTGATCAGCGGTACCGACGGCGTGGGCACCAAACTTGTGCTCGCCCAGATCATGGATCGTCACGAGACGGTGGGCCAGGACCTGGTCGCCATGTGCGTCAACGACATTTTGGCTTCGGGCGCCGAGCCGCTGTTCTTCCTGGACTACGTTGCCATCGGCCACATTGAGGCCGAGCACATGGCAAAGATCATCAAGGGTGTGGCCGACGGCTGCAAGCTCGCGGGCTGCGCGCTCGTGGGCGGTGAGATGGCCGAGCACCCCGGCGTCATGGCTCCGGCCGACTACGACCTTGCCGGCTTTACCGTGGGCGTCGTCGACCGTCCCAAGATGCTCGACCCCGCGAACGTCCGCCCCGGCGACGTGATTCTGGGCCTGCCTTCCACCGGCGTGCACTCCAACGGCTACTCGCTCGTGCGTAAGGTCATCGGCGTCGACGGTATTAAGCCGGGCACGCCCGAGGCCGCCGCTAAGGCCGAGGAGCTGAGCCGTCCGCTCGAGGAGCTCGGCGGCGCATCGCTGGCAGACGCCCTGTTGGCCCCCACGCGCATCTATGTCAAGCCGATTCTTGAGTTGCTGCGCGGCGGCGCCAACGTGCACGCTATCGCCCACATCACTGGCGGCGGTATTACCGAGAACCTCAACCGCGCGCTCGCCGACGACGTCGACGCCGTGGTCACCCGCAACGGTGCCGAGATGGGTTGGGACGTTCCGCCCGTCATCACCTATGTGTCGTGCCAGGCCGAGCTTGCGCCCAACGAGGCGTGCAAGACCTTCAACATGGGCGTTGGCCTGTGCCTGATCGTCGCCCCCGAGGACGAGGCCGCGGTTACCGAGGCCCTGGTCGCGCTGGGCGAGAAGCCGTTCCGCGTGGGCGAGTGCGTCGAGGGTTCCGGTAAGGTCGTGTACTCCGATGAGCGCTAACGAGCAGATGGCTGCTGCCGAGGGCCTGGGCTTTGTGCCCTACACCCGTCCGACCGGCACCGATACGGCCGAGCCGCTCAAGATCGGTGTGCTCATCAGCGGTTCGGGTACCAACCTGCAGGCGTTGATCGATCTGATCGCCGCCGGCAAGCTCAACGCTTCGATTGAGCTTGTGGTGTCGAGCCGTCCTTCGGCTAAGGGTTTGCAGCGCGCTGAGCGCGCGGGCATCCAGACGCTCACGCTGTCCAAGGATGTCTATGCCGACCCTATTGCCGCCGACGAGATCATCGCGCACGAGCTTCTCGAGCGCGGCTGCGAGTATGTGGTCATGGCCGGCTACATGCGCATGGTGCACACGCCGCTGCTGGCGGCGTTTCCCAACCGCGTGGTCAACTTGCATCCGGCGCTGCTGCCGAGCTTTACCGGTGCGCATGCGATCGACGATGCCTTTGCGCGCGGTGTCAAGGTGACTGGCGTGACCGTGCATTTTGCCAACGAGATCTACGACAACGGCCCCATCATCGCCCAGCGCGCGCTGGCTGTTGAGGAGGGCTGGGATGTCGACACGCTCGAGGAGCACATCCATGCGATTGAGCACGTGCTGTATCCCGAGGTTGTTCAGATGCTCGCCGACGGCCGTGTCCACGTGCTGGAGAGCGGCAAGGTCGCAATTGATGCGCCCCGCGGCTAGCGGTGCACAGTACAATTTAGCCGAGTAGTCAGGGTGGTCATTGGCGCCAAGGCGCGCGTGGCCACCTTTTGTTTTGGGTAGTCATCGGGGACGGTCTTTAACGACTAGTCATTCAAGAACGCCTCCGATGACTAGGTGAGAGAGGTGAGCGCATGGCGGATAACGAAGCGCTGTTTACGCCTGAGTTGGTGTTTTTTGATTGGGAGTGTGCGACGCCGGATGAGGTGTTCGCGCGGCTTGAGGGCGAGCTTGCACCACATGGCTACATTGCATCCGGTTGGCTCGATGCCGTCCGCACGCGCGAGGATGCCTATCCCACGGGTCTCGCTATGCCGGCGGCAAACATTGCCATTCCGCATACCGATCCGGGGTTTGTGGCCAAGCCCTATATCGCGGTGGTGAAGCCCGCCGCGCCCGTGACATTTAACGCTATGGCTGGCATGGGCGCTCCGGTGCCGGCGCAGATCGTCATCAATCTTGGCATCGCCGAGCCGGGCGGCCAGGTCGAGGCCCTGCAGGCACTCATGAACATCTTTATGGGCGCCGATGCCGCAGCCGACGTGCTCGGCCAGACCACGCCCCAGGGCATGGTCGACGCCATCCGCCGCCACTTCTAAGGTGGGGCTGAGTCGGCACTTGGGGACTGTCCCTAACTGCCGGCTGCCAGAGCTGTCCCCTTTGCACCAAAATGGTGCAGATTAATCTGTCCCCAATGCACCAAGCGTGCCGCGGGGGCTGCGTTGTGACACAATGGCGTTTGTTCGATTCGTTATGCGAAAGGCCAACTATGGCAAATAAGAAAAAGAACTCCGAGGCCGCGCCGACGCCCGAGCAGCAGGCCCGCGCTGCCTCCAGCTCTCGCAAGAAGCAGCGCAAGACGTACGTGTCTAAGACCGTCAAGATCGTTCTGGTGGTCATCGGCGTGCTGGCGATGCTGCTTTCCGTCTCGGCGATGGCGTGCTCCGGCCTTATGTCGCAGGCTGAGGACACCTCGGGCTACAAGCTGACCGGCGGTGTTGCTGCCACTATCAACGGCACCAACCTTACCGAGGACACCGTGACCAAGCAGATCATGAGCATGCGCACGTCCTGCGGCTACACCAAGGATGAGGATTGGGCGCAGTATCTGGTTGACAACGACCTCACGCCCAAGAAGTACCGCAAGCAACTCATCGACTCCTACACGCAGCAGATTCTGCTTCAACAGGCACAGAAGGAGAACGGCGTGACGGTGTCGGACGAGGAGGTCGAGAAGGCTTGGAAGGACGCGTGCAAGAGCGCGGGCGGAGCCAAGGCCTTTAAGAAGACCCTCAAGACCTACGGCTATACCGAGGACACCTACAAGGACTCGCTCAAGGAGAGTCTGGCGCAACAGAAACTCAAGGATGCCGTCGCGCCCACGAGCAAGCCCAAGGACAGCGAGATTGTCGATTACATCAACGAAAATCTGTCCAGCTACAACGACGCCCGCCGCTCGTCGAACATCCTGATCAAGGTTGATTCCGACGCTTCCGACGAGGACAAGGCTGCCGCCAAGGCCAAGGCGCAGGAGTGCCTGGACAAGATCAACTCCGGTGAGCTGAGCTTTGAGGACGCCGTTGAGCAGTACTCCGAGGACACCGGTTCCAAGGAGAAGAAGGGCGATGTGGGCTGGGATAAGCTCACCACCTTTGTCGACAGCTACCAGACGGCGCTCGAGGGACTCAACAAGGGCGACGTGAGCGAAGTCGTCGAGTCGACCTATGGCTACCACATCATCAAGTGCACCGACTACTTCCATGTCGATAATCAGGTTGATGACATCAACCAGGTGCCCAAGGACATCAAAAAGTACGTCTCCAACGTGGTGAAGACGCAAGCGGCCAGCACCGCGTACAGCGAGTGGCTGGAGCAGTACAAGAAGGATGCCGACATCACCGTCAACCCCATGCCCAAAGACGTACCCTATAACGTGAGTCTGAAGGGTGTCACCAAGAGTTCGACCGACGATTCGTCGACGACTGAGTAATCATGGGGCGGTGCTCGCGCGAGTGCCGCCCACACTATTGAGGAGGATTTGCAGATGACCAACGAAGAGCTGCAGAAGGAAATGATTGCGGCCATGAAGGCCAAGGACAAGGTTCGCCTGTCCATCATTCGCCAGGTTAAGGCCGAGGTGAAGAATATCGAGGTCAATGAGCGCCGCGATGTGACCGAGGAAGACGTCAACAGCATGATCAAGCGTCTGATCAAGCAGACGAGCGAGACGCTGGAGATGTCCATCAAGGCCGGCACCGACCAGGAGCGTACCGACAACCTGACCGAGCAGGTCAAGATTCTGGAGAGCCTGCTGCCCGCGCAGGTTTCGGGCGAGGAGCTCGAGGCCCTGATCGAGCAGGTTATCGCCGAGCTGGGCGCCACGTCCAAGAAGCAGATGGGCCAGGTTATGGGCGCACTCGGCAAGGCCACCGGTGGCAACTTCGATAAGCCGGCCGCGGCAAAGATCGTCGGAGCCAAACTCGCGTAGGGGCCGAGCGGTACATAGTTGATGTTTAGGGGGGGGCGTGGCCGTCATGGTCGCGCCCCTTTTTGCTGGGCTGGGCACTCATTGGGGACAGGCTTAAATGAGTGCCCAATGAGCAGGTACTCATTTAAGTCTGTCCCCAATGACTAGGTGGAAGGTTGCGGGTTCTTTACGGGAATGTAGTGTGGGCTGCGGAAACGTGGTTCTTTCCGTACAATAGTGCAATTCGTGTAAGCGCAGGGAAGGGACATTCATGGCAGACATGATCGAGATCAAGCATCTCAACAAGTACTTTGGCGACCTGCATGTGCTCAAAGATATCAATCTCACCGTCAAGCGCGGCGAGAAGCTCGTAATGATCGGGCCTTCCGGCTCGGGTAAGTCGACGCTCATCCGTTGCGTCGATTATCTGGAGGAACCCACGTCGGGCGAGGTCGTCATCGACGGTACGCCGCTCACCAAGAAGAATCACCTGGAGATGGCTCGCAAGTACAGCTCCATGGTGTTTCAGCAGTTCAACCTGTATCCCAACATGACGGTGCTGGGCAACCTGACGCTCGCGCCCATCAAACTGCAAAAGAAGAGCAAGGAGGAGGCGACCGAGATCGCCATTGCCGCGCTCAAGCGCGTCGGCATGGCGCATAAGGCCGGCGAGTATCCGCAGAATCTCTCGGGTGGTCAGCAACAGCGCATCGCCATCGCCCGTGCCCTGTGCACCAAGCAGCCTATCATCCTGTTTGACGAACCGACCTCGGCGCTCGACCCCGAGATGGTCCAGGAAGTCCTGGACGTTATGATTGAGCTCGCGCAGGAGGACATCACCATGATCTGCGTGACGCACGAGATGGGCTTTGCGCGCCAGGTGGCCGACCGCGTCATCTTTATGGAGGACGGCCGTATCCTGGAGGAGGGCACGCCCGAGCACTTCTTCGATAACCCCGAGAACCCGCGCTGCCGCGAGTTCCTGTCCAAGATTCTGCACTAGGCGCGGTGATGGACATGACGGATATGACGAGGGCGGCCGTGTCGCGCCGTCACTTTTTGCAGCTGGCGGGTGCCGGCATGCTTGCGCTGACGGGGACCGCGCTTGCCGGTTGCGGCAACTCCACCAGCGGCGAGGGCTCCGACAAGGGGTCCAAGCTTGCGGCCATCAAGTCGCGTGGCCATCTGAATGCCGGCGTTAAGAAAGACGTTCCCGGCTATGGCTATTACGACACCGCCAAGGGTCGCTTTGAGGGCATGGAAGTCGATTTGTGCTACCAGATCGCCGCTGCCGTCTTTGGCGTGAGCTACAAGGAGGCCCGTGCCCAGGAGCTTGTCGAATTTACCGATGTGACACCCAAGACGCGCGGCCCGCTGATCGATAACGGCCAACTCGACGTGGTCGCGGCGACCTACACCATCACCGACGAGCGCAAGAAGAGCTGGGATTTTTCGACGCCGTACCGCACCGACTACGTGGGACTCATGGTCAAGAAGCGTTCGGGCTTTACCTCGATTGAGGACCTGGACGGCAAGGTCATCGGCGTGAGCCAGGGCGCCACCACGCAGGGTCTGATCGAGCAGATGATTAAGGACAACGGCTTTAGCTGCAAGCCCGAGTTTAGGGCCTTTAGCGGCTATCCCATCATCAAGAGTTCGCTCGACGCCGGCAATATCGACGTCTTTGCCATGGACCGCTCCACGCTGGCCGGTTACATGAACGAGACCGTTGAGCTGTTGCAGCCCGAGGTCAAGTTTGGCGAGCAGGGCTACGGCGTGGCGACCAAGAAGGGCTGCGACCTTTCGGCTGTGGTCGATCAGGTGGTTTGCGATCGCCTGGCCGATGGCTGGCTCGACCAAGAGGTCAAGACCTGGGGTCTTGTATAGGCGCATCGTCCAAGGAAGGAATCAAATGCTCGAAGGATTGTTTGACGCCGACCGCTGGTCGACGACATTTCAAAACATGGGGCCCTTCTGGGAGGGCTTTGGCGTGACGCTGCAGGTGGTCGTTGCCGGCCTGCTGCTATCGCTGGTGCTGGGCACGCTGCTGGGCGTGTTCTCTACCACTCGTTCGCGCGTGCTGCGCGCCATAAGCCGCGTGTATGTGGAGTTTTACCAGAACACCCCGTTGCCCGTACAGGTGCTCTTTATGTACATGGCCGGTCCGCAGTTTTTGCAGGCCATAACCGGTGCCGATCAGCCGGTGCGTATCGCGCCGTTCGTGCTGGGCTTCTTGGGCGTGGGTCTGTATCACGCGGCCTACATTTCGGAGGTCATCCGCACTGGTATCGAGGCGGTTCCGCGCGGTCAGATGGAGGCGGCCCAGAGCCAGGGCTTCACCCGTGCGCAGGCATACTGGTACATCGTGCTGCCCCAGACGTTCAAAATCATTCTGCCGCCGCTGTGTAACCAGGCGCTCAACCTGGTCAAGAACACGTCGGTGCTGGCACTTGTGGCCGGCGGCGACCTTATGTACCGTTCCGACAACTTTGTGAGTCTGTACGGTTACCTGCAGGGATACATCGTCTGCTGCCTTATGTACTTCATCATCTGCTTTCCGCTCGCCATGCTGGTGCAGTGGCTCGAGCGCCGCTCCAAGGAGCGTCCGCGCGGCGTGAGCCTGGCCGAGCTGGGGCTCGACAACGTAGAGGAGGCCTAGCGCATGGAAATCTTCAACGCGACCAACCTGCTCTACATTTGGGGCGGCTTTGTTAAGACGATCGAGATCTCGGCGCTGTCGATCTTTTTCTCGCTCATCTTTGGCACGGTGCTGGCGCTCGTTAAAAGCTACGCGCCCCGCCCGTTCCGTATTTTGGTGAGCGCCTATATCGAGCTGTTCCGTTGCACGCCAAATCTGCTGTGGATCCTGTTTATCTACTTTACGGTGCAGGGTTTGGACATTGTGATTTCGACCATCGCCTTTACGCTGTTTACCAGCGCCGTTATGGCCGAGATTGTGCGCGGAGGCCTCAACTCGATTCCGCGCGGCCAGTTTGAGGCAGCGCAGAGCCAGGGCTTTGGCTTCTTTGCCACCATGCGCTACATCATTCTGCCGCAGACGTTTAAGACGATCATTCCGGCGCTGTTTAGCCAGTGCACGACCGTCATCAAGGACAGCTCGTATCTTTCGGGCATTAACGTGGCCGAGCTCATGTACACGGCAAACGTCGTGATGGCCCACGCGATCGACCTGTCGCAGGTTCTTATGCTCTACGGCTTGGTGTTTGCGATGTACTTTGTGCTCAACTTTGGTATCTCGCTGCTGGTGAGGGCATATCAACGTCGTATTGTGGCCGCATAGTCCTGCTTCCCCAAGCACGGCACCTTGCCCCTCAATCGTCGCTTGCGTACATTTAGTACGCGGCGCTCCTCTTTCGGGGCAATCTGCCGCACTTGGGAAACCAGGACGGTCGTAAGTGACAAAATGGGAATCAGGAATCGCCTATTTCTCATTTGCTAGAAAGGAATCGCGATGAGCGATCTGGAGAATAAGAAGAATCCTGTGGTCATTACCATCGCGCGCGACTTTGGCGCCGAGGGCCACGAGATTGGTCGCATGCTTGCCGACGAGTTGGGGATTCCGCTGTACGATAACGAGCTGCTGGTACGTGCGTCGCTGCGCGCGGGTGAGTCGCTCGACAAGATGGCCGCCTACGATGAGCGCCTGGCCGTGGAGAACATGGCGTTCCTGCCCGACCGCTACGACGCGCGTTCGTACTCGGACAAGTTGTTCCAAAAGATGAGCCAGGTGATTCTGGATCTGGGTGAGACCGAGAGCTGCATTATCGAAGGCCGCCTGTCCGATTACCTGCTTCGCAACAACCCCAACCACATTGCCGTGTTGGTGACCGCACCCTTTGAGGACCGCGTCGAGATCGTGCGCAAGAAGCGTGGCCTTAACAAAAAGAAGGGCGCCAAGCTGGTCAAGCAGCAGCAGAAGGCGCGTGAGGCTTTTTACAAGCGCTACAGCGCCGGCAAGTGGAAGATGACGAGTGGCAAGGACATCGTCGTCAACCGCGCCAAGCTGGGCCGCGAGGGTTGCAAAGACGTTATTGCCGCAGCCTACCGCTACAAAGTAGCGCAGTTCGAAGGCTAACCGACCAAAACCACTACGAAGGGGACAGCACCTTTGTGGTGGTTTTTGTTTTAGGCCGAGGGGAAGGCCTTGGTGAGACCGGCGCGCGTCTGCGTGTCGGTCTTTTGGTAGATGGAGCTCAGGTGGCGCTGTACCATGCGCATCGAGATACCGAGTTCCTCGGCAACCTGCTTGAGTGGGCGTTCATCCTGGGTCACGGCTATGAGCACGTCGACTTCGCGCGGGGTGAGAGCGTGGTTGGCGATGAAGGCCTGGCGTTGCTCCTCGATGGTGGGGGCGGCGAGTGCTTCTTCTGCCAGCTGCTCGCGCTCGCGCTCCCGCTCGGTTTGGGGCAGGCGGAACAGGCCCGCGGCTACAAACGCCGCGCAGGCGGCGACGAGCAAAACGAGCGCACCGATCATAATGAGGGCAACGTTATCCGAGGTCACGAGAGCAAGCGAGATGCCCGATGTGGTGAAAGCGCATACATTGTTGGCGGCGCGGCCCATGCCAGCCCAAAGGGCGGGCGCATGCATGTGCGGTGCCAGCTGTGTAAAGGTGGCGGTAAAGAACGTGACGAAAAAGCCCGAGCTCAGGTAAAAGACGACAAGGCCTAGGTTGGGATCGGCGCCGGCCTCCACGGCCAGGATGGAAATGGTCGAGAGCACGGCGATGCCGAGCATGACAAGTCCCATGTAGCGGCGCTCGGCAAGGTCAAAGATAAGACCGGCGGCAAGGCCGCTTGCCGCCAAAAAGAGGCGCGGCCAAGTCTGCACGGCAATGGTGCCGTGGGCGTTGGAGAGTGTGACCACGTTGTCGAGGGTGGAGAACAGACAGGCAAGAATCATGACGAGCGCGATGCTCCAGCATGCCTGCTTGGCGAGGGCATGAGAGGACTCAGCAAAGGGATTGATGGCGGGGCTGGAGCTCTCGGCAGCTTTTTGGGGAACGACGCTGAGGGCGGATATGGCGATAGTCGCTGCGCCAAGGACGATGAGCTCTGCGATACCGCCGCAATTGAGCAGGTTGACGGCGAACTGCATCAGGATGCCCGCGGCATAGGCTGCTCCCGCACCGGTGGCGAGCTTGGGATCGTCTTGAAACGCCAGTGAAAAGGCGTGGTGCGCAGCGGCGCCCAGCAGGCCGAGTCCGAGGAATGCGAGGCAGCCCAGAATCTCGAGGGCAAGCGAACCCGTGGGGGACTGGATCTGGGTCAATCCCAGGATGGCGATGGGAACGGCGGCGCTGACAACTGCCTGGGGCTGGCCTTTGCGTTGGGCGAGACCGAGCAGTGGTGCATATCCGATAAAGCCGAGCACGCTCGCACCCAGAATAAAGCCCTGTGCGATTACAACGCGTTCGGCACCGGCGAGCAGCCCGACGTTGACGTCGAAACGAAACTCGGCGGCAAGGAAGGCGAAGGTGAAGAGCGCGAGTGCCAGAAGCGCGTTGATTTTAGGCCTGCTCAGGTTCAAGGACGGTCCTTTGGGTGGACGAATAATCGTGTCCTCGATTGTAGCGTTCCCGGGACGAGTGTGGCGATGGCGAAATCATATTGAATTAAACCGCAGGTAGAGGCCTAGGTTCACATCTACGAACCTAGGCATATGGAGTCATTTGGCACATCTTGGTGGTATGTCCCTACGACCAAGGAGGCCGTTATGAACGTAAGCCACTTTGACAAGCAAGCTCAACGTGAGTCCACCTGCTCGCTGGTTCACGGTACCTGGCGTTGTGTGGGTGCCAAAATAGCTTGCGCCGGCGCGTGTGCGCTTATGGTCGGTCAGTTGCTGCTGCCGAGCGTGGCGCTGGCGACGGAATGCGCCGATCCCGCCGCTGGGACGGATGAGGTTGCCGCGGCTCCGGTGACGCCGACGGTTGCGGAGGATACGGCTGCAACGACCGCGCCAGCTGCTTCGACCGCGCCTGCAACCGATGCTGCTCCGGCGGCGCAAGCCACCGTTGAGCCTCAGCAGACAATCCCAGCCGCTGCCGCCAATGAGCCTAGCGGTGCTGCGCTCGCTGGGCAAAACGCTTCTGGCGACGACAACGCCGCCATGCCGGCGAGCAACGCCATCATGCCCTGTGGCGTGACCGATGTGACAGGCGGGGGCGGCGTTAGGGTCAATACGACCGTGGTCGATCATCATACGAACTGCGAGCTTTCGGACAACATCACGCTCGAAAAGGGCCAGTCGTATACCCATGATTTTCCCGATGTTGAGGGTGGCATTCCAGAAGCGCTTGCGAGCGAAGTTGTCGAGGTTAAGTACTACAGGGCCGATGCCGCTTCGGGCACTCTGGTCGAAGTTCAGGATGCGTCCATGTCCGACGTGACGGCTCGCTTCGAACCCGTTGGCAATCACATGAGGCTGACGCTGACCTTTACGGGTGGCGCGGCAGGCGGCTCGTATCGACTCACGCGCAATGAGGCTCTCTATATTGGCTCGGCACTGGAGTATACCGGAACTGACTATGAAGGCAGCTCGACTATCCTCAACGAAACCAGGTACGATTATTACCTCCGCTACGCCATCAATAGCGAAATTACGCTCGTTGCGTCAGAAAACGAAGCCCTCCATAACCTGAACGTCAACGACGTGAAGACCAACTACGCGCCCGGCGAGGCGCCCCGCGCGACCGCGACGATTCCCGCTGCTGACGCCGACAAGTACGAGATCGCCTACGAGTGCTGGGAGGAGATGGATGGCAGCGACCCCGCGGAGCTCACGCCCGTTGCCTTCTGGTATTCCGACCCCGCCAAGTATCCGACGGGCGCGAGGAGGATCGAACACTTCGAAGAGGGCAAGTTCTACATGTATTCCGTCGAGCTGAGGCTCAAGGGCGACAATACCGTGGGCAATGACTGCATGATGTACGTCAACGGCCATTGGACGCACCACATCAAGACCGTCAACGGCGTCTTCGCGCCAAACGCTGACAATATGCTGTGCGAGCAGCCGATCGACGAATGGCGGGCCATCGACGTTATCGAGATCAACGGCGCCACGACCACCTTCAAGGCAGGCGATAAGCCGGTCTTTACGGCGAATGTTCCGACGGGCTCCAACTTCCTTCCTCAGTGTGAGTACTGGACGGGTAGCGACGGCAGCGAAGTGAACTCTCAGGAGTTCTGGGATCAGAACATCACGAACCACATCGACGCCTTTAAGCCTGGCGTGACCTATCGCTACGGTATCTACCTCAAGCCCGCGCGCGGATTCTACTTTACGCCCAACACCAAGCTGGTGATCAACGGCCAGGAGTGCGGCTACCAGATGGGCGAAGCGAGTGTAGTTGATCCCGAGAGCGGCTGTATCTTCACTCTGTGGCTCAACACCGATTTGACCTTTACGCCTGAAGCCACGCCGACTCCCGATCCGCAGCCTACGCCGGATCCCAATCCGACGCCGCAGCCCGAGGTCAAGCCCGAAACCAAGCCTGAGACGAAACCCGAGACCAAACCCGCGGCTAAGCCGGCCACGACAACCGCCACGACCAAGACGGTTGAGAAAGCCGCGCCGACCAAGAAGGGCGATGCTGTCCTGGCTACCACGGGAGATACCACCGTAATGACGGTCACCGCCCTAGGTATCGCTGGCGCAACCGTTGCCGCTGCCGGCATCGCCGCAACCAAGCGCCGCAAGCGTTAGGTTTTGGCGGCGGCGCCCATCCTCGGCTTTAGCAAAATCTCAATCTGTAACACCAAGCCAGTCAAAACGGCTCTAGATGTTACAGATTGAGATGAACCGAATGGCCGCCAACCTAACGTCTCGATCTGTAACACGTAGCGGGGAATTTGGTCTCTAACTGTTACAGATTGAGACAAAGCGGGGGCGGCTGGAGCAATATCTCGATCTGTAACAACTACAAGGCTCAACAGGGCCTAACTGTTACAGATCGAGACAAACATCGGAATCGGTTCGCCGACCAGACCCCAAACCGCCACAAAGGTGCCTGTCCCCTTTGTGGCGGTTTGCGCAGGTAGAACGGTAGGTTCGTATATATGAACCTACCGTTCGCTTTGTTTTTGGACGACGATTACGCTGGATGACTTTTGGTTTCAGGAAAGGAACGACCATGAGGTGGACCACTGTTCGAGCGCTTTGCCGCCGCCTGACCGTTGCCGCGGTGACCCTCACCATGGTGACGGGTTCGTTGCCCGCGGGCGCGTTTGCCGAGACCCTCACCACCGATAGCACCTTTGTGCAGACGGATGTCGAACAAGTAGACGATGCCGATGCCGCCGACGCCGCCGACCCCGCGCCCGATGCCGCCGACGCCGCGCCCGATGCCGGCGTTGCCGACCCCACAGTGCCCGCCGCCGATGACGTCCTTACGCCCCCGGACTCCGAGAGTGCATTGGCGGCAGGCCTGACGGGCGCCGGGCAGACCGAGAGCACACCTGCGGGTACGCTCGCCACCGATCTTGTCGAGGGCAAGGAACTCGCCGAGCAGCAGAAGCAAGAGGAGGCTTCCGGTGCCGAGGCAACCTGGAACGAGGAACTTGAACTCTGGGCAACCTCGAAGGGCGCCACGGGCGTAAAAGGCGAATACGATGATGGCTACGTGGCCGGCGAGCAGACTCCCGCGCAGTACTACTTCTCGATTGATAGCCTCACCAACGAAATTTCTATCGAGTATGGCGACGCGGGCATTACCACGTTGGAGGTGCCCTCGACCATCGACGACAAAAATGTCGTAAGCCTTACGGGTATGGGAAGCGCTGCGCTCACATCGATCACCTTCGCCCCTAATTCGCATGTCCGCTCGGTTGGAGGCTTGGGCGGCAGCAGCATCAAAGAGATCGCACTGCCCGATTCGGTCGAGGAGCTCAAGAGCTATGCATTCTACAAAAGCAAGACGCTCCAAACGGTAACCTGGCCCAACAACGCGGCCTTTACCACGATTCCCGAGCAGGCCTTTAAGGAATGTGAACAACTTGACGACAAGGTGGTGGCAACGCTGCCGCCTTCGGTCAAAACTATCGACTATCTTGCATTCGCCTATTGCGGCGTGCCACAGTTCTATGTCTCGGACACAACAGTGCTCACCTTTACGCAGATCAATGTGCCGGGCACGGTGGAGCGGATCGGGCACTATGCCTTTGATGGGTGCTCGCATGTGTCGTCGGTGACGATCGGCGATGGTGTCAAATCTATCGGGGCGCTCGCGTTCGCCTCTCTTGATCCTGCGATTGCCGGCAAAGAGATTGTGCTACCCAAAAGCGTGGAAATGATAGAGTGGGGAGCTTTTGAGAACACGAGATACGGAAACGAGACGAACCATAATGCCGTTGCCCTGCGCGTGATGAACCCCGATCTTCAGTTTGGTGAGGCGGGCTATCCGGGCGACTATAATGAGCGCGTGACAATCGATGGCGTAACGTATGCGATTCCCTTTAGTGAAGGCCAGACCATCTATGCCTATGCGACCGATTCGGCTGGCAACCCCTCGATGGTCAAAAAGCTTGCCGATGCCGTGGCCGATCGCAAGGACTCCGTCGATTCCTCGAAGCCTGCCTACACGTTTGAGTGGATGGGCGAGGCGGCCCAGATCACGGGCAAACTTCCCCAGGGCGCGGCGGCCGTGCTCGTGCAGGCGGGGCAGTCCACGCCGCTGGCGGTTGGCGATGACGGCAGCTTTACAGCGGACGCCCTCTCCAAGACGGCAGCCACCCTGCGCATTTCGCTCAGCGGTTACTATGACATGGTGCTGGCGCGCCCGGGCGACCAGATGACGGGCACATGGAATATCGGAGACATTAAGGCGGAGGACTTTACCAAGATTCCGGCTTCGCGCGCGATTGAGCTCAACGTGGGCTTTCTTGAACCGATTGTGGGCCAGGATAAGACCGAACGCATTGAGCTCGATAGTCTCGATAACATCGATCTGACGGTGAAGAGCGGCGGCAAGACGCTTAAGCCTGCCAAGGGTGACAAGGAAAACGACTTCCGTATCCAGGGTACAGCGCTCGTGGTGTCGCAGGCCATTGCCGATGCAGACCAGGATCTGGAGATAACGCTCGAGCCCAAAGACAGCCTCAAGCTGGGTGGGGCGACGGCGACGGTGAAGCCTTCGGCCGGCAAGGTCGATATCGACTTGAAACCCTGGGGCACGGCGACGGTCACGACCAAGGGCGACTACCAGGGCGCCAACCGCGTGCTGGTGTTCCGTACGTCCGACGGCAAGCTAGTCGCCGACGGCGTCACCTATTTGATGGGTTACGAAGACGATGGCACCACGCCTATCATGAAGGCCGAGACGCCGCGCCTTAAGGCCGGTTCGTACACCATCGTCGCCTTTAACAAGACGAGCTACGACATCCAAGCGACGAGCTATTCCACGTTTAGCCGCCTAGGGCTGACCGTGGGTAAGCATATCGCGCAAAAGCAGGTGAAGATTGAGGACGGCAAACAGCTCGACGTGACGCTCGACGTCCCCACGTTTGACGTGGAGACGTATCGTGCCGAGCGCGGGCTGACGGCGGGCTCGGTTATCGCTGATTCGTCCGCGGTCGTTGGCGCGGAGACCGAGCTGCGCATTCATTACGAGCTCAAGGACAGCCAGGCTGCCAAGATTGAGATTCCTCTGGCCAAGGATGCCGTCGAGGATGTGTCCGCAGGCGCTCGCGAAGCCGGCGCCAGCTCCGATGCCATGTGGGCTGCCACAACTTGGGAGGGCGACAACCTCGTTCTCGATATGAAGAAGAGTGCGGGCGCCGATGTGTTTGTGCGCTTTAAGCCTAAGGCCGCGGGCATCTATGCCGTCTCGCCGCTTATTACGCTGGGCGAGGTGACATTGCCGCTGGGAAGCACCACACTCGAGGTTAGCGGATCGCGCATCGAGGTCGACAACACCGACGTTCACAGCCTGCTGGGCAATGTGGCCTACGTGTATGCAGCGCCGGGCAAGAGCGTGCAGCTCACCGTGGGGACGGGCTCGTCGGCTGCAAAGTACACCGGCAAGACCAATAAACTCGGCCGTGCCAAGATTGAATACGAACTGCCGCAGGATACGCTTGCCGCCGAGCGTGTGACGCTCGAAGCGCGCGTGGGCTCGACCGATGTCGCCGCCGCTGCCGCAGAGGTGACGGCTCGCAACTATGTGCGCTATGTTCCGGGTGCTTCGGTCTGGAACTTTGATGTGACGTATCGTGGCGGTACGCAAAACCTGGTCAAGGACGGCAAGGACACGGGTAAGAGCCTGTGGACCTTCCACCATCTGCCGCAAAAGAAGAACGCCTACTGGACGTTCGATATTACGCTCGAGGTGGGAAACGAAGAGGCCGCCGACACGCTCGACCTGTACGTGGACTGCGTGGATGGCAAGACGGTGACGATTCCTCTGACTCAAAAGTCGCGCGAGGGCACCCGCGTGCGCTATGCGGCGGAGTATGTGGACGAGGGTTACCTTAAGCTGCTTAATGAGTTTAACAAGGCGAATGACTCGACCTATGTGAACTGCGGCAACTTTGAGCAAATCTTTATGCCGCAGACCTACCGCATCTCCAATGCTCAGCTTATGACCATGCTGAGTTTTGACGCCAACGCTTCGGCCAAAAAGCATTCCGCCGCGGCCGAGGAGCGCCAGCAGGAGTTCTCGAATGCCGTGCAGCAGTGGCACGAGTATATGATGGATAACTCGTTTAATGATGTCGACGAGGCCTTTAACGACGCGATTGACCAGATGGTCGCCGATGCGTTTGCCGAGGAGGACAAGGACGGTAAAGAGGACGAAGCCCAAGGTGGAGCTGCCCGTAAGGCTCGTCGCGCCCCTGCCGCCAGCGACGGCGAGGGTGATGGTACTGGCAACGACGAGGCCGCGCAGTTTGCGGCTGAGCTCAAGGCCGCGGTCGGCGGGTCGTCGGCGCTGCTGACCCAGCAGGGCGACAGCTATGGCGTCAATGTGGACAAGATGATCTTTGAGGATGCTTACGGCACCAGCGAGGATTGGTATCAGGAACTCGCGGCGGCCCAGGGCGCGAACGCTGCGGATGCGGCCGCCATCAAGAAGCTCGTCGACCATGCATCGCGAGCGGAGTTTATTGCCCAGCAGGCCGAGGATCTGGTGGGCCAGTCGATGGGTATCGGCCAGCTCAACCAATATGGAAGCTGGAATGACGCAACCGCTGCGGCGCTCAACAAGTGTGCGGGCATTAAGGCCAGCGAGTACAACGGCCAGTCGACGAGCGGGTTTAACGATTTGGGCCAGGCGCTCGGCAGCTCACTGAGCTACAAGGCGGCTGACGACGATACCGTCAAGGGCTTTAAGGTCGCCGCGCCCGATGGCGAGCAGACGGCCTATATCGAGTCGGAGTTTATCGAGAACTCCAATAACAACAAGAACCAGGCGCTTCTGTTTAACTCGATCGCCATGCAGTGTGACATTCTGGACAATCTGTACGATAACTGGAATGTGGTCCATAGCCTCAATAACTCTACGATTCGCGGCTGGCTTATGGCTTGGAAGCGTAACGGCGACGTGAGCGCCCATATGAAGCTCATCCGCACGATTCGTTCGCTCAAGAGCTATAAGATCGAGTGCGAGATGTTCGGACAGGTCTTTAAGACCGATGCGTGGAAGGCGGCCGGCCAGGCGTTTCCCGCGGCGACCCAGGGCATCGGCATCTTTACCGGCATTTACGGCGTGAACGATGCCAGCAAGAACTGGGAGAACGTGAACGTCCGTATGCAGAAGGTGAAGGGCGAGCGCGAGGGCTATGAGCTTCAGCATACGCGCCTGCTTGCCAAGCCCGAGAAGACCGAGGACGACTGGAAGTGCATTTACGCGCTGCGCGACGCCATGGAGAAGGCGCGTGCGTTTGAGGATCTGCTGCATCGCCAGCTCTGCCACGACAGCACCGATGTGGCGGTGGGCTCCATTATGACAATCGCCGGCGTGCTGACGGCCGGTTCGGCGGGTACCGTGGTGGGCGCTGCCTATGACGCGGCTTCGACCAGCGTAGGTTCGGAGTGCGCGATTAAGCTGACCAATGCCGAATGCGCCTACGATGTTGCCTGCGAGCAGGTGGAGCGCGCGTGCCAGAATCGTATTACGGTCAACTGGGGCGAGCTGACTGATACCGAGGTCTACAAGGCCAACAAGGACGGCTTGATCTCGGACGAGAAGATGCAGTCGATCTTCGAGGCGCGTTATCGCAATGTGGCTGCCAAGGCTGCACCCGACCCTGCGGGCGTGGTGTACGAGGGCCTGCTGTCCAATACGGTTGAAGGCGCGACGGTTGAGCTGTGGAGCGCCGACGATGCGGCCGGTACCAATGCAGTGCGTTGGGATGCCGAGGAGTATGAGCAGGACAATCCGCTTGCAACGGGTGCGGACGGTGCGTACAACTGGAATACGCCGACCGGCTGGTATCAGGTGCGCGTGACCAAGGACGGGTATGAGGAGGCGCGTTCGGCCTGGCTGCGCGTGCCGCCGATTCAGACTGAGGTGAACATTGGCTTGGCGTCGACGGCGGCGCCCGAGGTGGCTTCGGCCCATGCCTATACCGATTGCGTCGAGGTTGAGTTTGCGCAGTATATGGATGCGAGTGACGATACCCTGGCCGCATTGTGCGCGCAGGGCTTGGGCGACGTGACGTATACGTGGCTCGATAAGCAGGACGATCCCAATGGCAAGCCGCTGTCGCGCGTGCTGCGTATTCGCTATGCCGATGCGTGTGAGGTGGGCTCGACGGTGTCGTTTGAGCTCGACGGTGCTCGCAACTACGCCGGCACGGCCATGGCGCGCTGGGCAAGCGGCGAGCTTGTCGTGGGCGTTCGTGCCGACAAACTCAAGCTCAACGTGGAGCAGGCCGTGACCATGCTTGAGGGCAGTGACTTTGAGCTGGTGGCGCACGTGACCGATAAGGCGGGCAAGCCGTTTGCGGGCGCCAAGGTTAGTGTTGGGCTGGAGTCCTCGGCTATCTGCTCTGTCGATGCCAACCAGGCCGTGACGGGCGAGGACGGCGCGGCGACGTTTGTGCTGCATGGTGCTCTGCCCGGTTTGACGACGTTGACGGCGGCGGTGGACGGCACGGCGCTGTCCAAGCAGGTCGACGTTCGCGTGTCTGCCGAGGCAGTGCGACCGGCGCGACCGGTGGCGACGATTGGTGCGACGACGTTTGGTGCATGGTCGCCCAAGGAGAACTACATTACGGTGCCCAAGGGCACGAAGCTGGAGCTTTCTGCCGAGGATGGCACGACGATTTGGTACACCACCAACGACACCTGCCCCTGCCGTGACGAAGGCCGCGTAAAGTACACCGAGCCTATTGCGCTCGATAGCAACATGTATGTGCGCATTGCGGCACAGCGCCCTGGCATGTCGTACAGCGAGTATTCCGAGCGTCTGAACATTACGATTACGGTGACCGATGAGCCGGAGCCTGAGCCGACGCCTGACGGCGGCGAGCAGGGTGGCGGTACGGATGGCTCTGGTGGCGCCGGGGTCCCTGCGGGCAGTTCGACTTCGACGACGACCACGGTGACGACGAACAAGTCCAAGGGTAAGGGCAAGAACGGCAAGAAGTCCGGTGGCACGGAGCTTGCCGGCACGGGTGACTCCGCCGCGATGACGGTCGCTGCCCTGGGCATCGCCGGTGCAACCGTTGCCGCAGCCGGCATCGCCGCGACCAAGCGCCGCAAGCATTAGAGCTGGGTGACGGCTCTCGTTCTCGGCCTCAGTAAAATCTCGATCTGTAACACCAAACTGCCCAAAACGGCTCTAGATGTTACAGATTGAGATGAACCGAATGGCCGCCAATCTAATGTCTCGATCTGTAACACCAGGCGGGGAATTTGACCTCTAACTGTTACAGATTGAGATGAACAGGTGGATGTTCGCACAATATCTTGATCTGTAACAACTACAAGGCTCAACAGGGTCTAACTGTTACAGATTGAGACAAACGCCGGAATTGGTTTGCCGACCAGTCCCCAACCACCACAAAGGTGCCTGTCCCCTTTGTGGTAGTCGGCCGGCATAGAAAAAAGTCCCCGCCGGGCGTGTGCTCGACGGGGACTTTGCCGTTTGGTGGCTAGTGCTGTAGGTGATTACTCGCCCAACAGGCTCTTGGTGATGGAGGCAGCGGCCTTCTTGCCGGCGCCCATCGCCAGAATGACCGTAGCGGCACCGGTGACGATGTCGCCGCCGGCCCAGATGCGGGGATCGGTGGTCTGGCCAGTCTCCTCATCGGCAACGATGTAGCCCCACTTGTTGAGCTCCATCTTGCCGCCGATCTTCTTTGCGAAGGGGTTGGCGTTGGTACCGATAGCCGAGATCGCGACGTCGCAAGGAATCTCCTCGATGGCGCCCTCGATGGGCACCGGGCGACGACGGCCGGACTCGTCGGGCTCGCCGAGCTCCATCTTCTGGACCTTGACGGCGCACACGGAGCCGTCCTCGCCGGCGACAAACTCGAGCGGGGAGACGAGCGGCAGAACCTCGACGCCCTCGGCCTTGGCATGGTGCAGCTCGGCGCGACGACAGGGCATTTCGTCCTCGGTACGACGGTAGGCGATGATGGCGTGCTCGGCGCCCAGACGCTTGGCGGTGCGGACGGCGTCCATAGCCACGTTGCCGCCACCAAAGACGACGACGTTCTTGCCGTGCTTGGTGGGGGTATCGTACTCGGGGAACTTGTTAGCCTTCATCAGGTTCACGCGGGTGAGGTACTCGTTCGCGAAGAAGACGTTGGGCAGGTTCTCGCCGGGGACGTTGAGGAACTTGGGCAGGCCAGCGCCGGTCGCCACGTAGATGGCGTCGAAGCCCTGCTCGAACAGCTCCTCGGCCGTGGCCATGTTGCCAACGACGGAGTTGTACTCAAACTTGACGCCCATGTCCTCCAGGCCGTCAATCTCGCGCTTGACGACAGCCTTGGGCAGACGGAACTCGGGGATGCCGTAGACCAGCACGCCGCCGCCGGTGAAGAAGGCCTCGAAGACGGTAACGTCAAAGCCGTTGCGGGCGAGCTCGCCGGCGCAGGTGATGCCGGACGGGCCGGAGCCGACGACGGCGACCTTCTTGCCGTTCTTGGGGGCCATCTTGGGCGTGGAGGCGAGCTCGGGGCGGTCACCCAGGAAGCGCTCGAGCTGGCCGATGGCCACGGGCTCGGACTTCTTACCACGGATGCACTTGCCCTCGCACTGGTTCTCCTGCGGGCAGACGCGGCCGCAGATGGCGGGAAGCATGGAGTCCTCGCGAATGGTATCGAGAGCGCCGCCGAAGTCCTTCGCGCGGATCTGCTCGATAAAGCGGGGAATGTTGATGTTGACGGGGCAGCCCTCAACACAGAACGGCTTCTTGCAGTTGAGGCAGCGCTCGGCCTCGGCCAGCGCCATCTCTTCGGTGAAGCCCTTGTCGACGGGGCGGAAGTCGCAGGCGCGCTCGGCAGCCGGCTCCTCGTTATCGGGGGTGCGGGGCGACTTCATATCGGCAACGAAACGACCGTTAACTAGTGGCATGCGCAGCTCTTTTCCTCATAGGCCTTGAGGGACTCGCCCTCTTCGGAACGGTAAGCGGCCTGGCGGGCACGAAGGTCATCCCAGTCGACCAGGGTGGCATCGAAGTCGGGGCCGTCGACGCAAGCGAACTTGGTCACGCCGCCCACCTCGACGCGGCAGCAGCCGCACATGCCGGTGCCGTCAACCATGATGGGGTTGAGGGACGCGGTGATGGGGGTGTCGTACTTCTGGGCGGTGAGGGTCGAGAACTTCATCATCGGAACGGGGCCGACGCAGAAGACCTGGCTCACGGCCTTGTCCTGCAGCAGACGCTCCAGCGGAGCGGTGACAACGCCCTGCTCGCCGTAGGAACCGTCGTCGGTGGTGATGTGGATGTGGTCCTCGTCGAGGAGCTCGCGGAACTGGTCCTCCATGAGCAGGAGGTCCTTGGTGCGGGCGCCCATGATGGCGTGAACCTCGTGACCGGTCTCGACCAGGTGTTTGGCGACCGGGAAGGCAATTGCCAGGCCGACGCCGCCGCCAATGACGGCGCAGGGGCCCTCGGCCATCTCGGTGGGAACGCCCAGCGGGCCCACGACGTCGCGCAGCGACTCGCCGGCCTCGTAGGTGGAAAGCATCTCGGTGGTCTTGCCGATCACCATGAAGATGAACTCGACCCAGCCCTCGTCACCGTTCCAACCAGCTAGGGTAAACGGGACGCGCTCGCCCGTCTCGTTGGCGCGAACCATGAGGAACTGTCCAGCGTGCGCATGCTTGGCGATCGCGGGCGCCTCGATGCGGAACTTGAACACCTTCTCCGAGAACTGCGTCTTCTCCAGGATCTTATACATAGAACCCCTCTCTTGTTAGGGCCGCCGAACCGTGCCTCCACGGAAATGGACGGTAGCCCGAGTAAAACCGTACGCGCACAGGCGTTGTGCAGACATACGGTGCAAATTATACCCTCATGGACATGCTGTTTACGTGTGTCTTCGGCGGTTGGGAAAAGGGCTTATCCACATCGACCTACCAAATAGGGACAGGTTGATTTTGGTCGGTTTTATCAGGCAAAACGACAAAGGGGGCCGGCCTCGGGTTGTGATGAGGCCGGCCCCCTTTTGGGGTGTTATGCGTGTATGGCAGTGCGGGGTTTATTGCGATGCGGCCACCGTGGAGTTTCCGCAGATAAAACCTGCCAAAATAAACCTGTCCCTAAACGGTAGGTTTTAGTGCTTGCCGTTGGCGGAGGCGGCGCCGTTGACGTGGTCGCGGGCATAGATCACGCCGTGCACGATGGCCAGGCCGGCGGCGTCGGCGGCGCGGGCGCAGGTGTCCTGGAAGTCATCGGCCTCGCGGGCACGCAGCTGTTTGAGCACATAGTCTGCCACGGCCATCTTGCCGGGAGGGTTGCCGATGCCGGTGCGGATACGGCTAAAGTCGCGGCTGCCCATCTTGTCGATGATGGAGCGCAGGCCGTTGTGACCGGCATGGCCTCCGCCCACCTTGACGCGCACGTCACCGGCGGGAATGTCGAGCTCATCGTGGATGACGAGCAGCTCCTCGGCCTTGATTTTGTACTCGCGGCAGAGCTTGGAGATGGGTCCGCCCGAGGTGTTCATGTACGACTGCGGCTTGACCAGTACAATCTGGCGCTTACCGCCCTCTTCCTCGGGATCGTTGATGTTGATGAGCGCGACCTCGGCGCCGGCCTGGTTTTTCCAGTACGTGACGCCGGCCTGACGGGCCAGCTCGTCAATCGCCTTAAAGCCGGCGTTGTGGCGGGTCTCGGCATATTCCTCGCCAGGGTTGCCAAGTCCGGCAACCATGCGAATCTTAAGCGGCTGTGCAGCTGCCATGTTCATCCTTTCGTTGATTTGTCGCCTGCTATGGTGAGCGACCCTGTTGCCGCTGTCAAATGGAGGGCAATTGAGGTTGTTTGGGGGCGTTTGGACGGCCGTCAAAATCCGAGGTGGACAGTTAGTTCAGATACGTATAAGTTCTGAGGACTCGAATTGCTCAATTCAATGCCGATACGTTGTTTTGGAACTTTAGTTAGTCCATATGACGCTGTTTTGAAGTCTACCCCGCTTTCAAATAGGGCGAATGGTATAGAGATAGCTGCAAAACAGCCTAATTCAATGTGTCTATTTATACGTATTTGAACTAACTGTCCAGCCCTGTTCGACGGCGCACGGGTGATTCGCCGTTTAGACCGGCGCAAGGCCGATTCCGGCCCGCAGAGCGTTGAGCCAAGCGGCCTGACGCTTGCGATAGCCCTTGATGCGATATCGGAATCGGACTCCTGCGAGTCGATGCATCGTTTGGGCGAAGGCTTCGAGTGCAACAAGGTCTTTCATTTGGTCGCGATTGATAACCAGGACGTGGATGCCCATTGCCTTGAGGCCATTATTTCGATTGCCATCGTGGATGCGAGCGTTTTGAAGCTCATGCCCAATTCCGTTGTATTCGTTGTCGACTCCGGCAGCCGGGCAATATAGGTCGCAGATGGCGTAAGGGATGCCGGAGGACATGTTAACCGCAAGAGTGTCGAAGTCGATTCGATAGTTGAGTAGCAGGCCTCCCATGGGCAGGCTGCAACATCCGAATCCGCCAAAGCGCATGGGCGCTCCGAGAACGGCTAACATTAGGGATTCGGCTGGGGATGCAGATCCGGGTCGGGCAAGCTTGACTGCCGTGCGAAACGAGGTGTATGAGCTACTTTTGGCGAAGCGCGCGACCGCCTCGAGATCTTCGATGGTCGTGGCGGGCTCGCATTTGTAGTGCGCCTGTTCGTAGCGGGTTTCGTTCTGCTGTTTGGCTGCCGACTGGCCGCCAAGGCAATCAAGATCGCCCGTCGCTGCGCAGCTATCGCCCTTGGGCCAGATGTCGTCATAGGCGATGGGGTAGGTTGCCTCGGGCGGAAGGGAGTAGGTTCCGAGCAGCTCCATAAGGAGCATCAAGGTTTTGGCGACCGATTCATTTTTAGAACAAAGCATGGCTGTCATGGCAGGAGACGTTGCGTAGATGTCGGCCTCGACGTGCATAATTGCACCTTCAGGAAGCGGAGCGGAGAGAATATGCTGAAGAAGTCGCTTGTCGGGGCGTCTGTTGTCTTCGTTTGAAACGAGAAGATCGAGTAGTTCGGAATTATCTTCATTCCAGGCGTCGAGTATCGAAAGTGCGCCAAAGTCTATCGCGTCATTATTGGGAATGCAGCTAGCCAAGGCCTGTGCTTGCTGTTCACTATCAACGGAGTCCCAGGGTAGGGCAGAGTACGCCCGTCGTGCGCGACGAATTGCGCGGAGGGCGGAGAAATGTGAAATCACGGTCGTCATAGCTATAACGTACTAAGTTGGCGGCAGAATGCGACCGCCATACCGTTCTTTTCGCTCAGCGGGGCGCTGTGCGCCATGAACGGCTGGGTGTTATGAAATCGGTGGAATCGGTTGAGGGGATTGCAGGAAATTGAGCTCTGCCGCGAAGGTTGACGATAGCTACTGGACAGTTAGTTCAGATACGTATAAGGCGACGGGCATTCGAGGCGTTTCTAAGGGCCTTCGAGGGTGATTTGAGGGTAAATATGCGGCGGTTGTACTCGAAAACGATGAGCTTTGGGCGGCATGGCATCCGCCGGGGAGCTCAGAAGGCTCCGAACGGCCCTTTGGGGCTTTAAAAAATACGTATCTGAACCAATTGTCCAGGGAAGGTTGGCGAGGGATAGAAAAAGGGCCGGAAGCGAGCTTCCGACCCTTTAAAAGCATCAAAGATGATGCGATGCGCGTTGGACTACAGCGCGAAGTCGCCGCCGACGAGCGTGGAGACGGGCTCCTCGTGGTAAACGGCGGAGATGGCCTGAGCGAACTCCTCGGCGACCGAGATGGTCTTAATCTTGCCGCCGACCTCGACGGGAATGGCATCGGTGACGACGCACTCGACGATGGGGGCGTCGTTCAGACGCTCGATGGCCGGACCGGAGAAGATGCCGTGGGTGGCGCAGACGTAGATGTCGCCAGCGCCCATAGCCTTGAGCTCCTTGACGTTGGCGCACAGGGTGCCAGCGGTGTCGATCATGTCGTCGTTGATGATGCAGGTCTTGCCCTTGATGTCACCGATGATGCCCATGACCTCGGCGGCGTTGTGGCGCGGACGGCCCTTGTGGGCGATGGCCAGGTCGCAGCCGAGCATGTCGGACAGCTTCTTGGCGGCCTTGGCGCGGCCCACATCGGGGGAGACGACAACCAGGTTGTCGGTGTCGAAGTGCATGTCGTTGTAGTACTGGCCAAACAGCGGCAGCGCGGACAGGTGGTTAACCGGGATATCAAAGAAGCCCTGGATCTGACCCTGGTGCAGGTCGAGGGTAATGATGCGGTTGACGCCGGCGCGCTCGAGTAGGTTGGCGACGAGGCGGGCGGTGATGGGCTCACGCGGGCCGGCCTTGCGGTCCTGGCGGGCATAGCCGTAGTGGGTGATGACGGCGGTGATGGAGCGGGCGGATGCGCGCTTGGCAGCGTCGGTGGCGATGAGCAGCTCCATGAGCATGTCGTTGACGTTGCCGCCGGCCACGGACTGAATCAGGAAGACGTCGGCGCCGCGGACGGTCTCGTCGTAGCGGGCGTAAATCTCACCGTTGGCGAACTGCTTTAGCGTAAGGCCCGAAAGCTCGACCCCAAGGTACTCAGCGATCTTCTGAGCGAGGGGACGGTTGGAGGAACCGGAATACACGCGGATGGACTTGCGCATATTCTCCGACTTCTCGGGATCATTAATCGGCATTACCCTTCTCCTTTATATCGAATGCCATATAGATGCCTTGTTGCATTGTAACCGCGCGGCGGGGTTAATCGGGTCTTGATAACGTCTTTACCGTCAACGGACACGAACCGACCACTCATCCGGTCGCGCAGGTCACGATAGAAAAAGGAGCCGTCCCCATGGAACAGCTCCTTTTGTGCTTGGTGAAACGTTATGCCTCGTCGTCCTCGTGCAGACGGCGGCGATAATCGGCGGCCCAGCCCTCAATATTTACCTGACGGGCGCGGCCCAGACCGAGTGCGTCGGCCGGGACCGGCTCGGTGATGACGGAGCCGGCGGCCACGAGTGCACCGTCGCCAATCTGGGCGGGCGCGACCATCATGGTGTCGGAACCGATGAAGGCATCCTTGCCGATGACGGTCTTGTGCTTGTGGACGCCGTCGTAGTTGCAGGTGATGGAGCCAGCGCCCACGTTGACGCCAGAGCCCATGGTGGTGTCGCCGATGTAGGACAGGTGCGGCACCTTGGAGCCCTCGCCGATCGTGGACTTCTTGATCTCCACGTGCGTGCCGGCCTTGGAGCCGTCGAGCATGTGGGTGCCCGGGCGCAGGTAGGCGCGCGGGCCGCAGTCGACGCCGTTCTCGATGGCGGCCTCGATGGCGATGGTCTCGTCGATGACGCAGCCGCTGCCGACGGTGGTGTCGGTGAGGCGGCTGTTGGGGCCGAGCTGGCACTCTTCGCCCACGGTGACGTGACCGATCAGATGCGTCTGCGGCCACACGATAGTGTCGCGGCCGATGACGGCGTCGGGGCCGATCCAAGCCTGTGTGGGGTCGATGAAGGTGACGCCTTCGGCCATCCAATGCTCGTTGATACGGTCGCGCGCGATGGCGGTGAGCTGCGCAAGCTGGATGCGGCTGTTGACGCCCAGGCCGTCGCGGTAGTCATCGCAGTGGAAGATGGAGACCGCCTGACCGTGGCGTTTAAGGATCTCGAGCATGTCGGGCAGGTAGTACTCGGACTGCGCGTTGTCGTTGCCGATCTCGTCAATGTGGGCAGCGAGCTGCGCACCGTCGAAGGCGTAGCAGCCGGCGTTGCACTCCAGCAGCGTGTCGGCCTGCTCGGGCGTGCAGTCCTTCTGCTCGATGATGCGCTCGATCTGGCCGTCGGCGCCCAGCTTGATGCGGCCGTAGCCAAAGGGATCGCGCGGGGTCATGGTCATAACGGTGCAGGCGAGCTCGCCGGTGGCGACGGTCTGCGCGAACTTGGCGACGGTGTCGGCGGTGATGAGCGGCAGGTCGCCGTTGAGCACGACGACGGGGCCTTGCGTGATGCCGCAGGCTTCGAGCGCAACCTTTACGGCGTGACCGGTGCCCAGGCGCTCGGTCTGCTCGACGCACTCGACCTTGGTGGCGCTGCTGGCGTAGGCGCCGCCGATAAGGGCACGCATCTCGTCGGCATGGCTGCCAATGACGACCACGACGCGGCTGCAGCCGGCCTTGATAGTGGCGTCGACGATCCACTGAACCATGGGCTTACCCAGGATCTTGTGCGAAACCTTGCAGTGGTTCGACTTCATGCGGGTGCCCTCGCCGGCAGCGAGGATAATTGCGGTTGCGTCCATGTGATCTCCTGTTACGTTATAGAGACGTGTGTTTGGAAACGATACACGGCGCAATATGATACCGCAGGCATATGATGAGCGCGTAACGTTTGGGCCGCGGCGGCTGGGTTTGTGGTTCCGGCGCGGCGGTTGCGCTGGTTACGAGCGGTGCCGGCAGCGCTTCGGCGTCGGTGATTTGGCGGGAGAGCGGGGATGCCTATGGACAACATGCGAGAGGGCTTGGGCGCCGAGCCCGTCGCGGCATTCTCGATGTCGCACCCGGCGGTGCCTGCGCTCTACATGGCGCTGACGCTGGGGCTCACCATGTTCTCGATGCAACCGGTGCTGATCGCGCTGTCGCTCGCGGGCGGGTTGGCATACGGCTTTGCGACCCGCGGGGCTGCCCGCACGTTGGGCTCGCTTCGCTGGCAGCTGCCGGTGATTTTGATCATTGCGCTGGTCAACCCGCTGTTTAGTGCATCGGGCTCGACCGAACTTTTCCATATTGGCATGCGCGTGGTGTATTTGGAGAGCATGGTATACGGCCTGTGTATGGGTGGGCTGTTTGTGGCGAGCGTGCTGTGGTTTGAGGCTGCGGCGTCGATGCTCGAATACGACAAGGTGCTCGCGCTGCTGGGCAACGCCGCGCCGGTGCTCGCGCTCATGATCTCGATGTGCATGCGGCTTATCCCGCAGTTTTTGCGCCGCGGCCGCACGGTCCTGGCGGTACAGGATGCGATCGACGTTCCGGGGCGCGCTCCGGCCGACCCCGTGCGCTCGCGCTTGCGGGCCTCGAGTGTGCTGATGGGCTGGGGCATGGAAGATTCGCTTGAGCGCGCGGACGCCATGCGCTCTCGCGGGTGGGGCGCCGCGGCGCGCCGCACGACGTACGCGCGGTATCGGCTGGGGCGCGGCGACGTTGCCGCGCTGGTTGGGCTTGCGATGTTTGGCGCTACTGCGGTGGTGGTGGCGTGGATTGCGACGACGCAGTATTCGTTTTACCCGCAGCTTTCGGTGCCGGCGCCGTGGCCGGGTTATGTTGTGTACGCGGTCTGGATGGCGCTGCCCTGCGCACTGCACGCGATTGACGAGAAGAGGTTTGGCTGATGGCTCGGTTGGACGGGAGCAAGATGGCGGGCACGGTGTGCGGCTCGGATGCGCCGGCGATTGAAGCGCAGGGTCTGCGTTTTGCCTATCCCGGGGCTGGCGCACCGGTGCTCGAGGCACTCGATTGGCGCGTTCCCCAAGGAGCATTTGCACTGCTTGTTGGTGGTACCGGGGCGGGTAAGTCGACGCTGCTCTCGCTGCTCAAACCCGAGATCGCGCCGACGGGCGAATGCACTGGCGAGTTGCGCGTGCTGGGCGAGAACGTTGCCGACATGGACGTTCGGGCGTCTGCGGAGCGCGTGGGCTATGTGTTTCAAGACCCCGAGAACCAGATCGTATGCGAAAGCGTGTGGCACGAGATGTCGTTTGGCTTGGAAAACCTGGGCATGTCGCGCGACGAAATGCGCCGTCGCGTAGCTGAGACCAGCTATTTCTTTGGAATGGAGGATTGGCTCCACCGCGATACCGATACGCTTTCGGGCGGACGCAAGCAGCTGCTGTCGTTAGCGGCCGTTTTGGCGCTGCGCCCTCGCGTGCTGCTGCTCGACGAGCCCACGTCTCAGCTGGATCCTGTTGCCGAGAAAAATTTTCTGCATGCGCTGTTTCGCGTGAACCGCGAGCTGGGCTGTACGGTTGTTGTGGCGACGCACCAGCCGCGCCCGATGCTCGAGTATGCGACGTGCGCGTACCGGATTGAGGGCGGCCGCGTGCGCGAGGTGGCGGATATGGCTTCTTTGGGACGCCGAGAATCGCTGTTTTCCGACGACATGTTGGGGTGGGGTGCCATCCGATGTGCAAAAAACGGAGTATTCAGCAGGCGTGAGGACAATTTGGGCTCTCTGGAGCCGCCCGGGGACGTATCGAGCGCGAAAAAAAGTTCGGAATTGGACAAATCGTCCAATTTTGTGGCGCAAACGTCGCTCGAGAACGGCTCGGAAGCCTTTCCGCGCACGGATGGAAGCAGAATACTCCAAAAAATGCACGGCGGGTCGGCTACCACCCTGTCGGAAGGCTGGTTTCGCTACAATCGCGCGGGCGGTTGGGCGCTGCGTGGGCTCGACGTGGCGTTTTCGGCCGGTGCGGTGCATGCGGTTGTTGGCGGTAACGGCTGCGGCAAGTCGACAATGCTTTCGGTGCTGGCGAAGACCGCCAAGCTGCAGCGCGGCCGCATGGTGCGCGGAGCGGCCTCGGCGGCGCTGCTGTCTCAGAATCCCAAAGCATTGCTGGTTGCCGAGACGGTTCGCGATGAGCTGATGGAATGGGCCTCGACCTGCGGATATGACGAGAACTTGGCGCGGGAGCGCGCGGCGAGCTTGGGGTTGTCGGGTCTGGATGGACGCCATCCGTACGATCTCTCGGGCGGGCAGCGTCAACTGCTTGCATTGGCAAAACTGCTGCTAATCGGCCCCGAACTGCTATTGCTCGATGAGCCCACCAAGGGTCTAGACCTGTTCAGCCGCCGCATTATCGCCCGCGCCCTGCGTGACCATGCGAAGGCTGGCGGCACCGTCATCATGGCTACGCACGATTTGGACTTTGCCGAGCAGGTAGCCGACGACGTCGCCATGATGTTTGACGGCGAGATTGCCTGCATGGAGCCGCCGGCCGACTTCTTTGCCGACAACGTGTTCTATAGGGCGTGATGGAATGGCGGATTATCGCGGCTTGCGCCTGCTTGCAAAACTGGAGATCCCGCTGTTGTTGGCGGTGCCGGCGGTGATGGCTGCCGCGTTGCTGGCGGGTGTTGAGCAGGCAGCGTTGGCCATGCTGGTTGTGGTGGCGTTGGTGCTTGCGCTGTTCTTTGCGGGCTATGAGGCATCGCGTCCAGGCCTGCGCCAGATTATGCCCACGCTGGTGCTAGCGGCGCTGGCGGCGGCGGGGCGCATCCTGTTTGGGCCCATTCCCGACTTTAAACCGGTGAGCGCTATCGCCATTATCGCGGGGGCGACGCTTGGTCGCCGCAATGGTTTTATGGTTGGCGCGCTGGCGGCGCTGACCAGCAATTTCTTTTTTGGGCAGGGCATGTGGACGCCGTGGCAGATGTATGCCTGGGGGCTCGTGGGATACGTTGGCGGTGCGCTGGCGCATGCCGGCGCTTTTGATCGCGCCGATGGCACCGTGCGTATGCCGGCGCTGCTGACCTACGGCTTTGCGTCGGGCTTGCTCTATGGTGTCGTGATTAACGCGTATGACATCATTGGATTTGTACAGCCGCTTACTTGGGCGGGTGCCGTGGCGCGTCTTGCCACGGCAGTGCCGTTCGATATCACACACGGCCTCGCGACCTGCGTGTTCTTGGCCGCCCTGTACAAGCCCTGGTGTCGCCGCATCAACCGAGTCGTCGTGAAATACGGGCTGTAAGGCTGGTTGCGCCGACGCAGGAATCAATACTGCCAAAGTGCCATTTTAAAACTATGCCGGTTTACGGGGCTAGATTGGCGCAGGCAGACCATACCGGCTTTTTCCGAAATAGAACAAGCCGTTTACCTGCGGTTTTGTTATTTCGAAATTGCGTATGGTTGGGGGTTCGCGATTCAGCCCCGTAAACCGGCATAGTTTTGGAATGGCCGGCTTATATGACGGGCAACGTGGCCCTCAGAGAGCCAAATTGATCCGTATTTCTTCCCGCCCCCAGACGTCCCCGGGGAATCAGCTGAATCCGCCCGCCACGAAATCGGCCTATCTACTACGTTTGGCTCGACACCCCCAAACGCAACCGCGTTTTATGAAAAACCGCAGGCTTTTTACCTGCACTGATAATTGTTCTCGGGGGAAGCGGGCACTGCGGGGCGCGGCAACGGCGCGCGATTTCCGCGTCGCAGCGCTACCCTGATGCTGAATGCCGGGACGATGACCCACTGACCTGCTGACGCCTCTTCG